>CAZNDM010000059.1:0-16389 GCA_964571845.1 uncultured bacterium
TGAATTGATAGGGAGATTGAAGCTGATTTGCTTCAAATTTCGGGATAGGTAAAAGGAGAGTAAAGACTTTGGGGGGCGCCGCGCCCGTACGGGCGCGGCCCCCCTTTATTTTCTACTTCCCTTACCTCACAACAAGAACCTTCGCCACACCTGTGTAATCTCCAGCCACCATCTTCACAAAGTAAACTCCGCCTGCGAGTCCGGTTGCATCAAATCTCACTGTATGCTTACCTGCGTTCACTCTGCCGCTGAAAATGTCTTTTACCTTTCTACCCATGATGTCGTAAAGTGAAAGATTCACATTCCCAGACCTGGGAACGGCGAATGTTATTGTTGAAAATCCTCTCACAGGATTTGTTGCCGTACCCATCAGCATGTATTTGCTCAGGTTGTTGTCCTCACCAACAGCAACTGGATAGTAGAAGAGTACTGAGAGACTGTCGTGAGGAATAATTGGGTCGCCATTGTATGTGTACTGGAGATACCAGTCACCGCTTGGATAAGCTGAAGCATCCTGAATACCGATTGTCTCGTCGCTGTAATCGGTTATTGTCAGGTAATTCATCCTTATGTTACCGTTGCTGTAGAGTACTACTTCGTAAGTGTTGTATGTTGAGCCACCGTACTCAGGTACTTCGTAAAACTCAACCACGGCTGAGTCGCCAAAGTCCTGGAAGTAAACGGCTCCATGTCCTGTAGAACTGGATGGATTCTGGTCAGACCAGTAGAATGCGATCAGATCCCAGGGACCGCTGTATGCGTTTGTTGGAAGAGCCCTGTTGCTCAGTCCGAAGTAGTCATGGTGGAATGTGATTGTTCCGTTGGACTGAATATCAATTGTCTGGTATGTTGCATCGTAGAATGGGAATGGGAAGCTAAGTGCAACTGAATCCCAGTCATCGTCACGAAGAGGAATCTGTGTACCTGTTGTTGTAATGTCTATCCACTGGAACTCAGGACCCGCCTGATAGTCGGAGTCCATGAATGTGTAGCCGAATCCATCTGGTCCGCCGGCATGGGCGTTGGTAACAACATGAACCATGTTGGAAGGATCTGACTCGTGGACAGGTGTTTCGTTGTCAAATGCCGTTACATAAATGTCGTATATGCCGGGTGTTAATTCCACAGTGTCAACCACGGGCAGGCCAACAGCAGAAGTGCTGTAAGAGGTGTAAAGTGTACCGTTGAGATAGATATTAATTCCTGCAAGGTCATCCAGTGGTGTGCCATCAGACTGGGTTGAAGGATTGATCCATGTAAGTTCAACATGGGTTTCATCAATAACATTCCCCATCAAATTCTGGGGTGGTGCCGGATAGGGTGATCCTCCAGCATACCAGCTTGTCTGAACAAAACTGCTTGTTGAATCATTGTTGTCCACTGCTCTCAGATAGTATGTATAAAGCGTTCCATCTGTTAATCCGTTATCTGTATAGGTCTGGACTCCGGAAGCAACTGTTGCAATTAGTGTCGAATCCTTGGCACCAGAGGATCTCCAGATCTCGATATTGAAGTTTGTCAAAGTGTCACCACCCACATAGTGCGTGGGATCAGTCCAGGTAAGAGTGATCTGGGTAGGAGTTGTGTAATCTGAATATGCGCTTACATTTGATGGAGGTCGTGGATCCAGAGAATCACCGGCATCGGTTACATACATACCTATAACCACATCTGGAGTTCCCTGAATTATCTCAAAGAGAAGACCCATTGCAGGATCCCAGTCAGTTGTAAAGGCAAGTCCACCTGCAATTCCCGTGGGAGACGAGTACGAAACCGGAAAGCCTATACCTGTGTAAGTTCCTGTTCTGGGGTCAAACTGGTAAATATAGTTATTTCCACCTGTACCGTTATCCTCCTGAGCGGCTACCCAGATCCAGGGACCATCCGGTGAAACATCATCCCAAGCCATTCCATAGATACTGTAGGAGTTTGAATATGTATTGATGACATTACCATTTCTGTCAAATTCATAAATGGAGCTGCTGAAATTTGCGGTCCAGAAGTGATCTGTAACAGGATCATAGGCAAGCGCCCTGTTCGGGCTTTCAGGTCCTGTGAGCTGTCCCACTTCCTGACCCGTAGCAGGGTCAATCTGGGAGATAATCGAGCTTGCGCTACCGTAAAGATACTGACCGTCCCAGGCGAGGTCTCTCAATCCCCATCCGGTTGCATGGGAAGGCTGATCGTATGTGGCAATCAGATTCCCCTGTGCGTCAAATTTGTACAGTTTGTTGGGATCATTACCAGAATTCCCGCCTGTGAGCCAGAAGTACATCCCATCAAATTCCACCCCAAGAATCTGATTATCACCCGTCTGATCCTCGACGGAAAAACAGAAAACCGAATCTCCGAGATTTTGTTTCGCACCAATATTTGCAGGTTTGTAGGCGGAGTGGCCCGGATTCACTTCGTTTTGGGATTTGTGGACATCAACCTTTTTGATAGGTTTGTCCACAGCCATCATGGTGCCTGCAAAGGCAAGCACCACCACAATTACCAGCATTTTACGGTGCATATCTACCTCCTTGTTTATTAGACGATTTTAATGAAACAACCAGCTAAAAGTCAACAAGAGGAAACAATATGAACTGTCAATATGTAATATTCAGAAATTTAAAAACATGAAATTTAAATCGAATTTATCAAATAACAAACATTTAAATATTCGCAAATTTTGTAGCAAAATGTAAAAACTTCTCAAGTTTTTCACAGGTTTTATTATTTCTCACATCGGGATTTCTATTATTGATTGAGCGCATTGAAATGTTCACCACCATCCCGGACGGGATTACGGAGGAATTTGCATTGAAAAGACAGCGGGAAAAGAGTATATTTAAGCCTAAATTTGGTTCTGTGGTTTCTTGACATAAATTTTTTTGATAGGTATAATTTCCATCGGAGGAGTAAGGAAAATGGCGAAGAAAAGACTTACAAAAGAGGAGTTAAGGCGAGACCCTGTAAAGGAATTCCTGCAGAAGACCTTTTTCTGGCTGGTTGCCAAAAAGGATCAGGTCCTGCTCGTTAGTGCTATTGTTATTGCTGTATTGCTCATAATAGGTTATTCGAAAAGCTCTCACACCAAGAGGAATCCGGATGCTGAAATCGAGTATCTGCGGGCTGTTACAATGTTTGCAAGTAAGGATACATCCGGAGCTTACCTCGACAAGTTCAGGGAACTCATCAACAAATACGGAAATACAGTTTACGGCAAAAAGGCACTTTATTACATCGGAATCCATTATCTTGATAACTTCCAAATGGATTCCGCCAGATACTATCTGGAGAAGTTTTTAAAATCCAAGGTGGATGACAGATTCCTTGTGGCTGCGGCACATGCTGGTCTTGCCGCAGTTTACGAAAGCAAAGGGTTATTTGAGGACGCTTACAAAGAGTATATGGAAGCCTACAGGGAAGCATTGACAGAGACCTATAAAGGTTTATATTTCTTCAAAGCAGCAAGGGCAAAGGAACTTGCCGGTGACTACGACACGGCTCTCAAGATGTTTGAAGAATTCAAGGAAAAATTCAAAGATCATTCACTTGTATTTGATGCGTCGCAGGAGATAGCTTTCATTAAAGGCTTGAAGGAGGCCAGAAAAGGATGAAAATACTGGGGGTGATTTACCCGTGTTTATAAACGACAGATTCACAGAAAGAGCAAAAAGAGTACTGTATCTCGCAAGAGAGGAAGCAATCAGATTGATGCATAACTATATCGGGACTGAGCACATACTGCTTGGTCTCTCCCGTATAGGCGAAGGTGTGGCGGCGATGGTCCTGACCAATCTTGGCCTGGACCTGTCTGAACTCCGCAAGGCAGTTGAAGACGCCGTTCCTCCTGGTAGAGGGGCAATTACAATGGGAGAAATCCCTCTCAATGCCAGTGCCAGGAGGGCAATGAATTTTGCCTTTGAAGAGGCAAAGAAGCTTGGACACAACTACATAGGAACTGAGCACATTTTACTTGGAATTTTGAGAGAGAGAAAGGGCATTGCTGCCCAGCTCCTTTTGAACCTTGGCGTTGATCTCGAACTCGTTCGTGAAGAAACACTTAGACTCCTTGGAAAAGCAGAACATCCCTCATCGAGCAGGAGGCACGCAAGAGGCACCAGGACACTTGAGAACTTCTCAACGGATCTGACGCAGCTTGCCCGTGAGAAAAAACTCGATCCTGTCATTGGTAGAGAGAAAGAGATTGAGCGTGTCATTCAGATTCTTTCCCGTAGAAAGAAAAACAATCCAGTTCTGATTGGTGAGCCCGGTGTAGGAAAGACCGCAATTGTTGAAGGTCTGGCGCAGAGGATCGTTGAGGGAAAAGTTCCTGATGCGTTGCTTGATAAAAGGATCCTTGCTCTTGACCTTGCTGCGGTGGTAGCTGGCACAAAATACAGGGGCCAGTTTGAAGAAAGGCTGAAGGCAATTGTCAACGAGGCTGCCGAAGCCCCTGATGTTATCCTGTTCATTGACGAGCTCCACACTGTTATTGGAGCTGGGGCAGCAGAGGGCGCTATTGATGCTTCCAATATGTTAAAACCTGCCCTTGCGAGGGGGCAGATTCAGGTCATAGGCGCCACCACCCTGGAGGAGTACCGTAAATACATCGAAAAAGATGGCGCCCTTGAGAGAAGGTTCCAGCCCGTTATCGTTGAACCTCCAACAATTCAGGAAACGATTGACATCCTCAAGGGTCTTAAAGAGAAATACGAATCTTTCCACGGGGTTAAGTACACAGACGAAGCCCTTGAGGCTGCTGCCAAACTTGCAGACAGATACATAACAGACAGATATTTGCCCGACAAAGCCATTGATGTGCTGGATGAGGCAGGGGCAAAAGTTAAGCTCTCCTCCAAAGCTTCAGACGAAATTCTCGACAGACTGAAGGATGAACTCGAGGAAACAAGGAGACTCAAGGAAAAGGCAATTGACAATCAGGAATTCGAAAAGGCTGCAAAGTTAAGAGACAGGGAAAAAGTGCTGGAGAAAAAGATAGCAGAAAGAAAAAGAATGCTTCAGAGCCTCGAGGACTATCAGACCGTGACAGTTGACCATGTTGCAGAGGTTGTTTCGAGGTGGACCGGAATACCCCTTTCCAGGCTTGCTCAGACCGAACAGATCAGGCTCCTTAACATGGAAAAGGAGCTCAAAAAGAAGATTATTGGCCAGGATGAAGCGATAGAGGCGCTTGCAAGGGCTATCAGGCGGTCGAGAGCAGGTATCAAAGATCCAAGGCGTCCCATCGGATCCTTTATCTTCCTTGGTCCAACTGGAGTTGGTAAAACTGAACTGGCAAAGGTTCTTGCAGAATTCCTCTTCGGTTCCGAAGATGCACTTATTGAGATCAACATGTCGGAATATATGGAAAGGTTCAATGTTTCGAGGCTCATAGGTGCACCGCCCGGTTATGTGGGATATGAGCAGGGTGGCCAGCTCACTGAAAAGGTGAGGCGTAAGCCTTACTCCGTTGTGCTCTTTGACGAATTTGAGAAGGCGCATCCAGATGTCTATCACATCCTCCTCCAGATACTCGAAGAGGGGATGCTGACAGACAGTTACGGAAGAAAGATTAATTTCAGGAACACAGTAATTATCCTCACATCAAATATCGGGACAAAACACCTCAAAAAGGCTCATGGGCTCGGATTCAAGCAGGAGGATCGAGAAGTTGCGGATTATAACTCAATGAAAGAATTTCTCATGTCCGAGCTCAAGAGGATCGTTCCTCCAGAATTTTTAAACAGGATAGATGAGGTTATCATCTTCAGAAAACTAACAAAAGAGCACATCAAGAAGATAGTGGACATACTGATTGGAGAACTTCACGAAAGACTGAAGGAGAAGAAGATAACCATAGTGCTCGAGCCGGAGGCGAAAGAATTTCTCGCTGAGAAAGGTTACGATGAAGAATTTGGAGCCAGGCCCCTCAGAAGGGTCATCAGAAAGTATGTGGAGGAGCCACTTTCTGAGGTACTCCTCCAGGGTAAGATAAAAGAGGGCGAAACTGTGGTCGTTTATTACGATCAGGAGAGGAACGAGCTTGGATTCAGATCAACATCCAGCGTAGTGGGGGTGGCAGAGGGAGGTTAATTCAGATTGATAAAACCAGTTCTTCTGATTCTGCTCGTCGCACAGGCGGGTATTAAAGTCGAAAAAATAGGATTTGAGGGCTTGCGGTGGTCAACACCGCAAGCCCTCAAATCCTCAATTCCTATTATCCCCGGATCATTTGTCTCTCTCGAAACCATTTCACGCACCATAAAACGACTCATCCAGGGAGAATTCTACGACTACATCGAAGTTTACGAAATACCCCTTGAATCCGGTGGTTCGGAGCTGATCTTTAAAGTCAAAGAAAACCCCATCCTCTGGAATTGGACCTTTTCCGGCAACAAAAAAATCAAATCAAAGGTCCTGAGAGACAGTCTTGGCTTGAGAAAGGGATTACCTGTCTCTGACTATCGGATCTTCAGATGGAGAAAGAAAATCCGCGACCTGTACTTCAAAAAAGGTTACATGAGAGCGGAAGTTGATGTACAGATAGAGGGTGTTGACTCGTTGGGACATGCAACAGTTGCATTTAAAATCAAAGAAGGCAAAAAATACAGGATCAAGGAGATCAAATTCGTCGGGAATCATTACCTTTCCGATAAATTTCTGCTAAAAAAGCTCAAAACTCACAAAAAATCACTTTTCCATTCAGGAAAGTTTGAGGAAGAAAAATGGGAAGAAGACCTTTCAAAGATCCTGGAAAAGTATCGAAACAACGGATTCCCTGACGCAAAAATCGATTCTGTCAAAATGGACTATGACCAGAAATGGCTGTACATAACTGTTTACATCACAGAAGGAAAGAAGTTTATTTTTGGAAACTGCGAAATAGCTGGCAACACAGTTTATCCCGATAGTGTAATTGCTAAAAAAGTGAAAATTAAAGAGGGGAAACCGTTCTCACAGAAGGTTCTTCAGGAAACCATCGAAGGAATTACAGAAATTTACAGTGATTCTGGTTTTCTTTACATCAATGTAATCCCGGTGCAGGAAATAAGGGAAGACTCCATTATTGATCTGACATTGAAGATACACGAAGGGCACAGGGTAAAAATCAGGCTTGTCAACATCTCGGGGAATACCAAAACCTATGACCGGGTTATACGAAGAGAGATAGACCTTATTCCCGGAAACTACTTTTCCAGGGCTCTGGCTATCAAGTCACAGCGGGATCTTTATTATTTAAATTACTTTGAAAATGTAACACTGGACTTTTCGCCCACACCTGACTCCAACTATATTGATATTAACTTCAAGGTCAAGGAGAAATCCACGGGGCAGGTTGGTATGGGGGCAAACTACTCGGCGGCAACTGGTGTATTCTTATCTTTCAATCTAAAAGAACCCAACTTCCTTGGAAAGGGGCAGGATATTTCCATGCTCGTTGAATACGGGGGGAATAGGAGAAACATCTCTTTTTCCTTTACTGAACCATGGTACAAAGGGACACCAAATCTCATAGGTTTCAGCGTTTACTCGGTGTCTGACAACTATCCTGATTACACATATGCCCGGTCAGGTGGAAGTATTACATACGGAAGACCGCTCTGGAACGATTACTGGAGATTCAGTATCACTTACAAGATGGAAAAAACCTCTGTGTATGACATAACCGAGGGATTGCTCAACCTGCCCGTTTATCGCACCTGGTATGAGAAATCGCCCCTATTTACCTCGGAATTAACAGCGAGAATAACATGGGATACGAGGGATAGAGTTTACAATGCTCTCCAAGGGCACAAGCTGAGTTATACCTTCCAGCTTGTGGGAGGTCCGATAAGGTATGAGAATCTGAGATACCTGCCCGTACTGAATCTCGGTATAGAGATGTTGAGACTGCTGAGTGATTTCAAAGGAGAAGTCCATTTTCACAAACATCTCCTCGAATATGTACAGTATATCCCCAATCACAGCGAAAAATTTGTATCGGTTTTCAGAATTTTTACAGGCTTTGTAACTGGGATCTATAACCCAATGGATGTGCCGTTTTATGAGAGATTTTTCCTGGGGGATGTTGGTCCCTACGGGTTGAGGGGATACTCCTCAAGAAGTGTAGGACCAGTGGAAAACGGTTACATAGTCGGGGGAAGGGAGTTTTTGATTGCGACATTTGAAGAAAGATACAGGTTTAACGACAGGATATACGGGCTTATATTTGCAGAAGCGGGAGATGCATGGAGGACAATCAACGAGGCGGACCCATTTAACATGAAGACTTCTGTGGGATTCGGTTTCAGAATGGAGGTCCCTATGCTCGGGGTTCTTGGTGTTGACCTCGGGTATGGCTTTGAAAATAACGGAGGCAGGTGGGTAACTCACCTGCAGATTGGAAACTTTTACTAAGGAGGTGTATAGAATGAGGACAAAGATTAAATTTTACGGAATAATCATCGTGATGTTCCTCGTCGGAATTCTTGCGGGGATACTGATAACAACGAAGTTCCATACAGCAGAGGTGGCAAACGCAGCTCCTGCACTCGTTAACGAGGAAGGGGAATCTCCCTTTGTCAAAGTGGCTGAAGAGATTATGCCAACTGTGGTCAACATATCCACGGAAAGGATCATCAGATCTCCACGGGAAGGATTTGACTTCGGGGAGACACCATTTGACGAGTTTTTCAAAAAATTCTTTGAGCAGTTTCACCCTCCTTTCCCTGAAAAGCAGAGGAGTCTTGGCTCAGGCTTCATCTTCAGGAGGGAGGGAGACTACTACTACATAATGACCAACAACCATGTAATCAGAAATGCGGATAAAATCATCGTAAAATTGTCGGATAAAACTGAAATCACCGGTGATGATGTGGAAGTGGTTGGCAAAGATCCATTAACTGATATAGCTGTAATAAAAATCAAGGCACCGGGTGAGAATCTGCCCGTTGCTAAACTCGGTGATTCGGATAAAATCAAAGTTGGAGACTGGGCAATCGCAGTTGGGAATCCTTTTGGGTTTGATAGGACCGTAACTGTTGGCGTTATATCCGCTAAGGGAAGAAGTGGTTTAAATATTCCAGAGGGACCAGTTTATCAGAATTTTATACAGACAGATGCAGCAATAAACCCGGGAAATTCGGGTGGTCCTCTTGTGAACATCAAGGGAGAGGTTATAGGCGTAAACTCTGCCATCACATCACCTTCAGGAGGATTTGTGGGTATAGGCTTTGCTATTCCCATCAACCTTGCAAAGCACATAGCCGAACAGCTTATAAATGTTGGCAGGATAGAAAGGGGCTATCTTGGCATACTACCACAACCTTTAACTCCTGAGCTTGCAAAGGCTTATGGCCTTGAGAAGCCCGAGGGAGTTCTCGTGGCAAGGGTAGAAAAAGATACACCGGCTGAAAAAGCGGGTCTCAAAGAGGGTGATGTGATTATTGAGTTCAACGGCAAAAAAGTTACCGATGTAGAAAGCTTCCGACTTATGGTGGCTGAAACCCCTCCGGGCACAAAGGTTAAAATCAAGGTAATCGGAGAAGACGGAAAAGTTAGAACTCTTACTGCCAAGCTCGCCAAGTATCCAGAAAATATAATTGCCCGGGTAGGTGGAGAAGAAGAAAACAAAGTAACCTGGCTTGGTATGACCGTTGTTGATGTAAATTCCGATGAGGCTAAAAAACTGGGAATCAAGGCGGAAAAGGGCGTTGTAGTTATTGAGGTCGATCCCGAAGGTAAGGCCTCTGATGCTGGTATCCACACCGGTGATATTATCGTAAAAATCGGTAAGTTCGAGATTAAGGATCTTGCTGACTTCAGAAAAGCGAAAAGGGTTTACTCCGATTACGGAAAACCGATTATTGTAAAGGTCTTAAGAGGCGGAGTTCCCAGATTCCTTGCTCTTTCACCATGAGTAAACTGTTCGAAAAGATTGAAATCAACAACCATGTCGTTTTGATCACTAAAATAGGAGGGGGTGTTTTTAAAGTTGAAGTGGAACAGAATGGTAATCCGATTAGATCCAAGTATCTCATATACGATCTTGACGATTACGAGATCGCGAAATCACCTTCATACCTCGATCGTCCGGTTCTTGTAAAATTTGACAATCCTGTGGTAATTGCAGGGAAAAGTCAGAAGAGAATTTACATTTTACTCCCCATTGAGGTCGATGTTATTGCCGTCAAAGGAGATCACGAAATAGAGATAGAAAAGATAACGCCGGAGAATATCAAAGACGCCTGGTTCGGTGAAATGCACGAGGGGAGCATTTCGTACTTCTACAAAAGCAGTGTGTTCAGTGAACCTGATCCCAAAAAACGGAAAGAATCAGAAGTCTATATTCCGGTGGAGATAATCAATAAGGACAAAGAGGCGAGAAGTCTTGAAAAGCTTTTAATCGACTCCTATCAGCTGAGTATCTACGATGTGGACGGTGTATGGATTTCGGAGATTGTCAGGGTGGAGGTGTATGACAACGAGGTAATGGTTTACTACACTGACGAGACACCAGCTCCAAATGCGCGTGAGATCAAGAGAGGGGAACTGAATGTAAGGAAAAAGGGACTTGAAAAGTTGTTCAAAAGAAGTCTCGGAAAATTAAAACCGAGGTTTTTCAGCTATGGTTAAACTGCCGGCTCTTAGAACCTTCATAGCAGATGCTAAAATTCTCGGATACCTCATCCTGATATGGCTCGTAAGTTACATATTCATCAAATACTTCAAAATTAAGTTAATCGGAAAAATTCGCGATACGCGTGGTGAGCATGTTTTCCAGCTTGTGGATAAATTGATAACTTACTCCGTTTATACATTGGCTATAATTCTGAGTCTCAATACCCTCGGAGTAAACATTGCGTCTCTTATCGCTGCACTGGGACTCTTTTCTGTAGCTGTTGGATTCGCTGCACAGACTTCAATTTCAAATCTTATTTCAGGGATATTTCTGCTCATAGACGCGCCTTTTCAGATAGGTGATGCAGTTGACATCGGAGGCACTACAGGTGTTGTGCTCTCAATTGATCTCCTGTCAACAAAGCTCAGAACATTCGACAATATTTTTGTGAGAATTCCTAATGAGACGGTTTTAAAGTCAAACATCAAAAACTTTGCAAAATTTGACATCAGAAGGATCGAGGCAGTTGTGGGTATCTCCTATGACGATGACATTGAAAAGGCGAAAGAAGTTATCATGGATTTTATCGAGTCCTCTCCCTTATTCCTTGCAGAACCTGAACCCATGATACTCGTTCAGGAGCTTGCGGACTCTTCGGTCAATCTTACGGTAAGAGTTTGGACTAAAAGGGTTGACTTTTTGAAGGCGAAAGACCAGCTTGTTCAGGGGATAAAGGAAACGCTTGACAAAGAAGGTATCACTATCCCATTCCCTCAAATTGTTGTACATCAGGCTAAATGAAACCCGGTATAGAAATTCAGGGAGGTGAGCGCAAGGGGACAAAAATAAAGGTCCCTTCTGGCATCAGGCCCACGCAATCCCTGCTCAAAAGATCTCTCTTCGACAGACTCGGACCATGGATCAGAGGCAAAAGAGTCCTCGAATTATTTGCCGGGAGTGGAGCTGTTGGCTTCGAGGCACTTTCCAGAGGTGCGGAGAGTGTGTACTTTGTCGAAAAATCATGGAAAGCCGCCAGAATCATACGGGAAAATGCCGCAAAGCTCAGGTATTCTGATAGGATAGCGATTATCCGAAGAAGTGTTTCCGGTGCAATCAAAGATCTCGCACACCAGGGGAAAAAATTCGACTTTATCTTTGCTGACCCTCCGTATGACCTCAAAAATGTTGAGAAAATCCTTGAAGGTATCCATCTTATCCTCGAAAATGAAGGCATATTTGTACTGGAAATAAGGAAAATAACGCAGGCACCGGAATTAGAGGGACTCGAACTGATAAAGGAGGTGAAATTAAGTGACTCAAAAATCGTATTTTACCGCCATATTTCCGGGTAGTTTTGATCCCATAACAATGGGTCACCTTGATATCATCAAAAGGGCATCTGCTTTATTTCCACGGGTAATTGTGGCTGTTGCAGATCCACTTCACAAAAAAACCATGTTTACGCTCGAAGAAAGGATCCGACTCGTCGAGGAATCAGTCACTGGCATTCCCAATGTGGAAGTTCAGGGCTTTACTGGATTGCTCGTTGACTTCGCCAGGAAAGTCGGGGCAAGGGCAATCATCAGGGGGTTAAGAGCTGTCTCAGACTTCGAATACGAGTTCAAGATGGCATGGATGAACAGGAGAATGTATCCTGAAATTGAAACTATCTTCCTTATACCGTCTGAAGAATACGCTTACCTTGCATCCAGCCTTGTCAAAGAAATTGCACTCCTGGGTAAAGATGTTGACGGTCTTGTTCCACCACCTGTAGAAAAGAAAATCAGAGAGACTATTCTGGGAAAATACAAAGAGTCCAAAGGACCCTCACTGGAATTTGACTGAATATGAACATCTTTTTGCTCTTTGTGAGCATACTTTTTCAGCTGAACCGTGTGGATGTACTTCTGCCAATGAGTGGACCGCTCAGTCCCATTGGCAAAGACATGTTTGACGGCATCAAAATGGGGCTGGGAAGAACAAAGGTGGAAATCCACTTATGGGATACAAAAGGAAATCCCGGCAAAGTTTACGAAGAGGCAGTAAAAATCGTTGATAAAGAACCCTCAATGATAGTTGGACCCCTGACATCTATGAATGTCTCTTCCATGCTCAGGGTCATTGAAGATTACAATATCCCTGTACTCTCCCCGCTTGCAAGGGATTTATCCCTCATTGATGAGTACGACTTTTACTATCCATTCCTTGCAAAGTACTACTACGAACTCAAAGAAGAGATAAGATTTGTCGTCAATATTCTCGGCTACTACAACTTTGCATTTATCTTGCCTTCAACAAGTTTTGGACACTCTTTGATGGATCAAGCAAACAAATTCTCACTGATGTTTGGGGCAAAGATCATCTTTCAGGAATTTTACGATCCTTCAGAAACGGACTTCAGCGAACTTGTCGATAGACTTAACAACGAGGATCTCGAGGCAATCTTCATACCTTCATGCGACGAGGGGTCATATATCCTTGCAGGTCAAATAAGGGCATCAGAAAACTTTACCCCAATTTTTGGTCTTGAGTCCTGGTCAAAAAGGGCAATAAAAAGGGGATTGGGTACAGTTGACAAAGTATTGATCGCATCATTGCCCATTGACTACAAGATTGAAATTCAGAGGGAAACTTCACTGAAAAGATTCGAAGAGGCATTTAATGACATTTTTGGAAGGCCACCGAGCAAGTACAATATCATTGGCTATGATATTGGCAGACTGATAAAGTCTGTTGCCGGCAAAGGTGGACTTGAGACCCCTGAGACCGCAATAAAAGTTCTGAATTCAATGGGTATCTTTCATGGGCTCTATGAGGACATCTTGTTAAGCCGGGACGAAAGGTTTATAACTTTTTACCTTGTAAAGTCAGGGAAACTACAGAAATTAAGGGAGGAAGATTATGGCTACCTCAAGGTCGAGAAAAAGAAGCCGTAAGGAGAAGCAGAAACCAGAGATCGCTTTAAAAGGGCTTTATCTCGATAAAATTAACTACCTTTTGATGGGTATTGGTTTACTTCTTGTCATCGTGGGATTTATTTTCCTGTATCTTGGCGATACTGTGATCTCTGTGCTGTCTCTTACTCTCGGGTATGTCTTTTTTATTTCAATAGGCCTGTATCTCAAACCACGGGAGGAAAAGAGTGGTTGAGTTTGAAAGAATCCTTTTGAGAGATATTGGAAAGCCGGAATCCTGGTCATTAAAGACTTACGAGAAAGGAGGAGGATACAAGGCACTAAAAAAGGCGCTCTCGAGTTACTCACCTGACGAGGTTATTGAACTGGTAAAATCATCAGGACTTCGAGGCAGAGGTGGCGCAGGGTTTCCCACAGGAGTTAAGTGGAGCTTTGTTCCAAAAGACACGGATAAACCCAAGTATGTGGTAGCCAATGCGGATGAGGGAGAGCCTGGCACATTCAAGGACAGGGTTATACTCGAAGAAGAGCCTCACATGCTGTTAGAAGGTATTATTCTTGCTGCCTATGCAATTGGAGCCCACGAGGGATACATCTACCTGAGGAAGGAGTATCCTCTTGCCAGGAAGAGACTCTTAAATGCTATTAAAGAGGCAAAAGAGGCGGGTTATCTCGGAAAAAACATCCTTGGCTCCGGTTTTGATATGGAAATCTATGTTTACATAGGTGCCGGAGCTTACATTTGTGGCGAGGAAACAGCCCTGCTTGAGTCACTTGAAGGAAGAAGGGGACATCCCCGCAAAAGACCACCTTTTCCTGCAACCCATGGACTTTACAGCTGTCCCACAGTTGTTAATAATGTTGAAACTCTTGCTAATGTTCCCTTCATTGTGTTACACGGGCCAACATGGTACAGACAGTTCGGGACTGAGAAAAGCCCGGGTACAAAACTATTTTCATGTTCCGGTGCAGTAAAAAGACCGGGAGTTTACGAAATTCCCCTTGGCGCCATCACTTTGAAGCAGCTCGTATTTGACATCTGTGGAGGATTGAAAGAGGGTAGTGAGCTTCTCGGTGTAATTCCGGGCGGTGTTTCTGCTCCCATACTTACTGAAGACGAAATAGATGTGCCACTGGATTATGAGTCCATTGCTGCCAAAGGTTCCATGCTTGGCTCGGGCGGTGTCATTGTTCTCGACCGTACATTCAACGCCGTAACATACGCAAGAAGAGCAGCCGAGTTCTACGCTGAGGAATCCTGCGGGAAATGTACTCCATGCAGGGAGGGAACACCGTGGCTCGTTCACATACTTGAAAAAATAGAGAACGGAAAAGGTACGCAGGAAGACTATAATCTGCTTCTCGAGGTGGTCAGCATGATTCGAGGAAAGACATTCTGTCCACTTGGAGAATCAGCAGCATGTGTCGTAGAAGCTTTTGCCACCAAGTTTAAGGAGGACTTCGAAAAACTGATTAAAGCTCCAGTAACGGTTTAATGCCCTTCACTGCATATCTGGGTTTTGGTTCAAATTTGGGAAATAAGAAGGGGAATATTCTGCTCGCCTATGAAGCCCTATCCAGAAGAGGCATAAGGATTATCAGGGAGTCAAAATTCTACAAAACAGCCCCTTATGGCTATGAAAATCAACCAGAATTTGTGAATTCTGTTGCCCAAGTAGAAACTGAAGTAGGGGCTTTGAAACTGCTTGAAATTATCAAAGAGACAGAAAGAGAGCTTGGCCGCATGGAGAGCTTTAGATGGGGTCCCCGAATTATAGACATAGACATCCTCTTCTTTGATGAATTTGTGGTCAGATCAGAGATTTTAAACATACCCCATATTGACCTTCATAACAGATGTTTTGTGCTCTTTCCGCTCAGTGAACTTGCGCCCGATTTAATCCATCCAGTTTTGAAATTGAGTATCACAGAGCTACTGAAAAATTGCACTGGAAAAGTGGAAAAACTCAATGCTTAATGCCCACCTGTTCCCTGACTATTGCGTGGGATTTTCGTAATTAATCGGTGTTTTTATCTTCGTAAGCCTGCTTTTTGTGGCATTGCAGGAAGCAAAAAATTTGTAATGCGTCCTGTAATGTAATCTGGAATACCGCTCGTTTATAACCTGTAAATCCGCATATATACTTCCTTTACTGATTTCTGAACTCTCTCTTCCATCATGCAGGGAATCACAATCAACTTTACTCTCCTGGCAGCTTGTGAAGCCATAGACAAATTCTCCCGGCTATCAGGAAGGTCCATCATAATTTCACCCATTTGTATGGGAACTTACCTGTAACTTCTTCAACCCTACACTGGAAAGTTTATTGCATCCACAGCCTCCACAAAACCGTTTTCAAGTTAACTTCTCCAACCCTACACTGGAAAGTCCACCTGTATTTGAGGGTGTTCGGAATATTTACTGGTGATTCCCTTCCACCTTACTGAAAACCTCTTTATCTCCCCCTCATGCTTGCAAGAAAAATCACCCACAACCTCCCCCTTCTATTCTGCGGAAGGCTTCACAACAAAACTCCCCTCTCGCTTTGTGGGAGGATCACAACCAAACTCTCTTCTCACGGTGTTGGAGGATTCACAACCAGCCTCCCCTCCCACTTCGCGGGAAGGTTAACAACAAACACCCCTCCTGTTTTGCGGCAGGGTGAACCACAAACTTCCCTCCTACGGTATGGGAAGTCCACAACCAACCTCCCCACCCACAATGTGAGAGGGTACACAACCAAACTCCCCTCTCCCGGTGTTGGAGGGTTCACAATCAGCCTCCCCTCTCGCTCTGCGGGATGTTCACCCACACCCCCCTCCCGCTCTGCGGGAGGGGATTAAGGGGAGGGCAAAAAACTCCCACCTGGTTTTCTCTGTCAG
>CAZNDM010000060.1:0-20892 GCA_964571845.1 uncultured bacterium
CAGTAGCTACTTCCTCTTTGCTTCGCGGAAAAACTCTCTTTGTATCCCAACCAGCTTGTGGTAAATTCCACCACCCAAACTCCCCTCTTGTTAACGGTACCGAAGTTCGGAGAGGGCAACAAGAGCTCCATCCCCTTTCCCCTGTTCAGATCTGCTCACTTGCCCTATCTTAATCCTCTTCCACGCCGCTTTGCGGCGCGGGGGAGAGGTCGCTTTTCCCCATACAAAATCGGAAAGATCCCCCCTCCCACAAATAGATGGAATTACTCACAACCCCTACCTCTGTGCTGGAAGAATCGCCCACAACCTCCCCTCCCGCTTGCGGGAGAGGATTGAGGGGAGGGTAACAAAACCAATACCTATTTCCCTTTTACCCCAGAGGAATTTTTTCCAAACACGCTCGTTCTTTCGTTGACTTCTAACGATCATAGTGATAAAATAAATTTATGTTTACCTTATTTCTGATAATTTCATTACTTGGTGCTCCTGCCAATACAACGGTGAAATTACCACGGGTCAATGTTGCAAGAGTAAGCTTTCTAAAACCATCGGGGATAAACTTCTTCGCCTATGGAGACTCAAAGGGAAATCTGATAACAGGAAGCAGGTTTCAATTCCAGAGAGGAGAAAATTTAAGGCTTGGCTTCGGTTTCATACAGCATTCCTTTTTGATGGAGAAGTTAAAATTTACAAGAACATACGGGATTTTTTCAATTGAGTACCAACGGGACATTTTAGGGGGTAAGATCTATTTGAATTTTGAGCAGTTTTTCCCGCTATCCAGTCAAAATAATTTCTGGAAAAACTAATGGTGTCTTACAGGGAATTGCAGGAGGAGATCTGGAGAGTATTCGGAAAGGCTGATGATCTCGTACTTCTAACACTTCTCGTTTATGGAGAAGCGAGGGGAGAATCTCTTGATGGCAAGGCTGGTGTGGCATGGGTTGCTTTGAACCGCGTGAAAAGAGGGGGATGGTTCGGTGACACCCTGAAAAAGGTAATTCTCAAGCCGTTTCAGTTCTCCTGCTTTCTACCAAATGATCCCAACTTCGGTCTTCTTGAAAACTGCATGCGGAACTTTGACCGCTTCATCTCCGAAGACCCTGTTTTCAAAGAATGCTTTTACATGGCAAGGGGAGTGTATGAAGGCTGGATCAGAGATTTAACTCATGGCGCTGTTTACTATCATGCCAGACACATCTCTCCAAAATGGGCAAAGTCGTACTCAAAAAAGGCTGAAATCGGGAACCACATTTTTTACGGTTAGGTGAAGTTTAATCACCAGAGATACCCGGCACTTATATCGTTTATCCTATTTTCTGCAGGTATTATCTCTGGTTGGAGTTCAGGTAAGGTCGTCATCTTTCTTCTATTCATTACAATATCCACCATCCTCATATTTTTCAGAATTTTCCCTTACATCATACTGTTTCTTCTCGGCATTCTGTATGTAAATGTGGAAAAGTACAGACTTAATTTGCTCGATCTCGATGATCTTACCCGTAAAAAAGTAATGGTGCGCGGTAAAATAGTTGATGAGAAATTCCTGATTACCGATTTGATTCGTACAGCAACAACAGTTTATCATGTCAAAACCAGGTTTTACATCAAGACAGAGCTGCCTTGTGGAGAGATTCTCGCAACAGGAAAAGTTTACCTGCCAGAAGAGAGATTCAGAATGTACCTCATATCTAATCGGGCTTCTGGTGTATTCAAGCCCTTTTTGATGAGTAAAAAGCGAGGATGTGGTATCAAAGACAAATTGAGAAGAATACTCTGGGAGAATGCCTGGAATTTTGAAAACTACCAGATAATGCGTGCTCTCATCCTTGCCGAGCGAAAGGATATTCCACAGCCCGTCTCTGATCTGTTTAAACGAACTGGAACGATGCATGTTCTTGCCCTCTCCGGTCTTCATGTGGGCATTATCACCATTGTTCTCGCCACTTTGTTTATGCTTTTGAGGATTCCTGAGAGATATTCCCTAATCGTAACCCTGGTTTTTCTCACTGGATTTCTCTTCATGATAGGGATTAGGTCCTCTCTTTTAAGGGCATACATCTTTTTCGTTTCTCTTATTGTCGCCCGTCTCCTGTATCGTAAAATAGACTATCTTAATGTCTGGGGATTTGCCGGACTCATGTCACTTGCCTTTAATCCTCTGTGGATTTTTAACATTGGGTTTCAGTTCTCGTACATCGCCACACTGGGAATCATTCTTTCCATTTCTTCGCCAGTTAAAGGATGGAAAAGCTCAGTTCTAAACGGATTTATCTCGTCTTCTTCAGCAACTCTCTTTGTCTCTCCACTCCAGATGTACTATTTCAAAATCTTTACACCAATCGCAATACTTGCAAATGTGGTGGTTATACCACTCGTTTTTGTGATACTCTCCGAGCTTATCATCGGCGTCATCTTCTCATTCCTGGGAATCCAGGTTCTCGGAAGAATATTTTTTAACACTGGAAATCTCGCAATTTTATTACTCTTGAAGAGTCTTAAATTCCTGAACCACATACCACTGAGTTTTACATACCAGGAAAGTCCTTTTAATGGGCTTCAGGTGATAATTTCAGTTGCATTTTTAACTGCGCTGTTTGGCTGGTCGCGGATATTTGTTTCGGAAATGGATAAACCAGATGACAGAAAGAGCCATAGAAAATAACGCAATTATATGAGCAATTTTTATCCCGAAGATCCTCCAGGTGTCAAATCTGAGAAATTCAACAAAAAACCTACCTGCTGAATACAGACCGATATAAGCAAAGAACACATCTCCGATTTTCCTGTTTTTCTTCGATTTTAACCACAGAAGGAAGAAAAACACTGCAAAGTTCCAGAGAGATTCATATAAAAAAGTTGGATGATAGTATGCATAGTTGATGTAGTCTTCAAACCTATACTGTGGAGGTATGAACATCTTCCAGGGGAGGTTTGTGGGGACACCATATGCTTCGTGGTTGAAAAAATTCCCCCATCTGCCGAGTGCCTGGCCAAAAATTAACCAGGGAGAAGCAATGTCAGCAAGCAAAAGAAAATTCACACGGTATTTTTTACATAAAAGATAGGCAACGACAACAGCACCGATCACAGCCCCATAGATAGCAAGTCCACCATGCCAAGTTTTGATTATTTCAGACGGATGATTTTTGTAATAATTCCATGACGAGAATACATGGTACAATCGCGCGCCCACGAATGCCCCGATAGCAGACCAGAAGATAATCCTGTCAAAGTGATCCTCATTTATACGGTATTTTTTCACATCCCTGTGTGCGAATGTCAGACCTATCAAAAATGAGATTGCGATAAAGAAACTGTACCATTTAATCCCAAAGTTTCCAATTCTGATCAGGTATGGGGAAACATCCTTAACACCGGCAAACACATCCCGAACATAAAGTCCAAATGGGATCAGCAAAATGAGTGCCAGTATTCCAGCAAGGATGTAATATGTTTTCCTCATAGAGCCATTTTCAGGAATCTCTTAAAAATTTCGAAGAGCTGGTAAAGAGATTTTATGCTAACCCATTCATCCTTACCGTGGATGTTTCCACCAACAGGATAGGTGATGATTGTGGGAATTCCTTTCTCGGAGAAGAACCTTCCGTCAGTTGCTCCGTGTTCAACTGCAAATTTTGCCGGGCGACCAAGTACCTCTTCGACAGACTTTTTGAATTTCTGAACCATGGGGTGATCTTCAGGCGTGGAGACAACCTCTCCATAGGACAGGAGCTCAACTTTGACTTTGTTACCTGCTTTCTCAAGGACGAAGGAGTGCATTTTTGACACTGTCCAAGGTTCAACGAATCTAATGTCCAGCTCCATTTCTGCTTTGTCCGGTACAATATTGGGAGCTTCCCCGCCTTTAAGGACACCGAGATTTATCGTATTGTGCCAGTGCTGAGGATCTCCACATGGCTCCTTCGGAAAGTACTCTTTGAGTTCTTTGTAAAAATCTATCAGCTTATCAATGGCGTTGTCTCCCTCCCATGGCCTTGATCCGTGAACGGATGCACCTGTTGCTTCAACATGAAAGTGCGCCACACCCTTTCCTTTGATAATGAGGTCAAAATTCTCACCACCATCGGGGATTACTGCGAAATCCGCGGAGAATCCTTCCTCTTTGAGGAGGTATTCCACTCCGTCCTTTGATCCTATTTCTTCATCTGTGGTCAGCATAAGAGAGATTGGCAGACGGGTGTTTTTGAGTTCTTTGAAAAGCTCAATCATGACAGCATCTGGTCCCTTCATATCGAGGGCACCTCTTCCGAAAAGCTTGTCTCCCTCTATGATCGGATGAAACTGGATCTCCTCACCTTCCACGACATCGAGATGTCCCACAAACATTATTTTTGCATGCCTTCCTTCCTGAAGAGAGACAACCATGGAGTGTTTACCGTTTCTTTCAAACTTTTGCTTAAAGAAGCCGTCTCCAAGGTATGCAGACACAAAATCTATTATGTTTGCAAGCTCCTCGGGGTGCTCCTTTGTCGATTTAAACTCAATAAGTCTTGCTGTTAACTCTTCAAGCTTCATAGGGGGAACCTCCTTTGGATAAATTATCAGACCGGGTGGTGGTAATTTCAAGGAACAAGAGGGCAAAAATTGCGTCGGATAACAGGAATGTGATTTTAGATCCTGCATTGCAGTGACTGTTTAAATGATGCCCGCGCCTCTTCGAGGCGCGGGCATCATTTAAACAGAGAGCCTCCATCCTTTGAAATGGGATATAAGGAGATCCGAAAAGCAAGTTGGAACTGGAGAATGTTCAAAAAAATCCTTTGGAGTAAAAGGGGATATAGTTTTTTTAACTTCCTCCCCCAGCGCGTTTAATACCATGCGAGAGAACACTCACCGTTCTCCTCCCTCAGAATATGTCAGCACTGTGTAGGGACACTTCTCAATCTCCTTCCCCACAAGCTGGTTGTTTTGTAGGGACGGGTTGTGGATGGGGTGGAAAAAACCGACTTAACAGAGAAAAGCAGGTACCGGTTTTGTTACTCTCCCATTTCGTGAGAGGAGAGGTAATGGGTGATTTCTCCAGCACAGGGGTAGGGGTTGTGAGTAATTCCATCTATTTGTGGGAGGGGGATCTTTCCGATTTTGTATGGGGAAAAGCGACCTCTCCCCCGCGCTGCAAAGCGGCGTGGAAGAGGATTAAGATGGGGCAAGTGAGCAGATCTGACAGGGGAAAGGGGATGGGGCTTTTGTTGCCCTCTCCGAACTTCGCTTCCGTTAACAGGAGGGGAGTTCGGGTGGTGGAGTTTACCACAAGCTGGATGGGAGACAAAGAGAGTTTTTCCGCGAAGTAAAGAGGAAGTAGCTACTGGTAAAATTTTTTAGAAAACCCTTCTTTTCGCACTTGACAGAGTGTAATGTGGCTTTATTATATACAAGCTCCCCGTTATGAAGTTTTCTTTCCATAAAAACAGGGCATATCCCAAATCGGAGTGGGAACAGAATGGATATCAAGAGCAATTACAGTGTTGTCGTGGTTGGTGCAGGACCGGCCGGATCAACAGCGGCACTCACTCTCGCTGAAAAGGGAGTTGATGTTCTTCTCGTCGAAAAACAGAGAGAAGTGGGTAAAGACATCTTCTGTGCCGAGGGGATTTCGAAGAACACTTTAAATCTTGCCAAAGAAATCTATGGTTTTGAGAAAACCGACAACTTCATTGCTTCATGGTTTGATACTGTTCGAATTATTGGACCTGACATGGACGCCCTCACCGTAAGACATGAAAAGATGGGGGTTATTCTTGAGAGAAAAATTTTTGATAGAACCCTTGCAGGTATGGCCGTTTCCCGTGGAGCACAACTCTCTGTCAGTACAAAATTCTTGCATGCTGAAAGAAAAAACGGGAAGGTTGAACTGACATTGTCAAAAGGAGGAAAAACCGTTAATGTAATGGCAGATCTTGTTATTGGAGCAGACGGTCCGGCTTCTCTCGTCGCATCTTCTCTCGGACTAAACATGGATGTCGGCGGTCAGGATATTCACAAATGCGCACAGTTTTTTGTTTACAACGAAAATATAGTTGGGAACAGGCTTGATTTCTATTTTTCAGAAAAATTCTCACCCTCAGCCTATGCATGGGTGTTTCCGAAGGGAGATGGATTTGCCAATATCGGTCTTGGAGTACTCCTCAACATGGATCTGGATCCCATGGAGCTGTTGAAAACTTTTTTGAATGAGATTTACCCGGGTTCAAAAGTCATTGGATGGCTTCGTGGAGTGGTGCCCGTAGGTGGATACGATCTGAAAATTTATGCAGACAACCTGCTCGTTACAGGAGATGCAGCAAGGCTGGCAGATCCAGTTTCAGGTGGTGGTATAGGACCTGCTATTTTGAGCGGTAAAATAGCCGGTGATGTTGCTTATGAGGCCCTTGAAAAAGGAGATTTGAGCGAAAAATTTCTGAAAAATTATGAAAAAATTTACTGGGATAGAACCGGAATTGATTACAAAGTCTCACTTGTGCTTAGAGACTATTTGAAAAATTATACGGATGAGAGGATAATAAAATTACATCGTGCTTTGAAAAAACTGTTCGATGGCAAAGACCTTGAAACAATAAGTCTTACCAGACTCTTTATTGATACTATAAAGAGTTCAAAAGAGCTGTTTAGCCTTCTTCTTGGGAGTGGCGGTGATGTACTCTTCAGTTTACGAAAAATTGTTTTCTGATGGCGCACAGTCTGGTGTCTTTGTCCTGATTGATCCGGATAAGACCAGCCGGGATAACCTGGAACAGATTGTGGAAAAAATTAATGGCTCAAAAAATGTTAAAGCCGTTCTCATTGGCACGAGTATCCTGCTCTCTGAAGATTTTGCAGGCTTTGTGTCGCATGTTAAAAAACTGTCAAAGCCGCCCGTTATCATTTTTCCGGGCAACTCTTTGCAGGTTTCGAAGCATGCAGATGCTTTTCTTTTCCTAACTTTAATAAGCGGGAGAAATCCGGAGTTTTTGATAGGGGAACATGTTAAAATTGCTGTTTTTTTGAAAAATTCCGGTATAGAGGTGATACCGACTGGATATATGCTTGTAGAATCGGGTAATTATACATCTGTCGAATACATGTCATTCACGAGACCGATACCCAGGGATAAAGTGGACATAGCCGTGGCACATGCCGTAGCTGGAGAATTACTTGGTTTAAAACTTCTTTATCTTGAGGCAGGCTCAGGTGCAAAATATCCTGTACCGGCGCACATGATAGAGAGAGTTTCAAAATCCGTTTCAATACCTGTAATCGTTGGTGGAGGAATAAGAACGAGGGAGGATGTTGAAAAGGCGCTTCAATCTGGTGCAAAGCATGTGGTTATCGGGACAGCCTTTGAGGAGAATCCTGAGATTCTCCGGGAGGTGCTATGAAGGTTCTTGAAAAGACAAGGATAACATTGAAAGATCTAAGGGAAAACCCTAAAATTCGGCACTTTGTCAGGAAAGCGGACGAGACACTCGCCGCCCTTGGATACACAGAGCACGGGGAAAGACATGTCTCTCTCGTGGCCAAGAGAGCGGGAATGATCCTTAGAGATCTCGGATACCCTGAAAGAATGGCTGAGCTTGCTGAAATTGCCGGTTATCTACACGATGTGGGTAACCTCATCAACCGTGAGTATCACGCCCAGACAGGTGCAGTCCTCGCATACAAGCTACTTGAAGAACTCGGCATGAACTACGAAGAACTTGCAGAGATCATGATGGCTATCGGGAATCATCACGAGGAAGACGGAACGCCGGTTTCACCTGTTGCTGCTGCCCTTATTCTCGCAGACAAATCCGATGTGCACAGATCGAGAGTAAGACCCATAGGCAATATCGAAGAAGATATCCACGACAGAGTTAACTATGCGGCAACTTTTTCAAAAATAATCGTAAACAGAGAGAAAAAAGTCATTACATACAAAATAGAGATCGATACGAATATTGCTCCTGTTATGGAGTATTTTCAAATCTTTTTATCAAGGATGCTCATTGCATCCAAAGCAGCCAAGCGACTGGGGTGCAAATTCGAGCTTATCATAAATGATACAAAAATGATCTAATCCACTGATAAGAAACCCAAAGGAGGTAGGATAAGTATGACTCTTCAAGAGTTAAGGAGTAAGAAGATAGCAGAACTTTATGAGATTGCGAAACAGCTCAATATCGTTAATTACTCCAGTTATAAAAAAGACGAACTGATTAAAAAGATCCTTGACGCTCAGGCGGAGAAGGATGGGAAACAGTTCCGGGAGGGTGTGCTGGAAATTCATCAGGATGGTGGCTTCGGATTCCTCAGGCTCAGAGAGTACAACTACAATCCGAGCCCGCAGGATATCTATGTCTCTCCATCCCAGATAAAGAAATTCGGCCTCAGACCGGGAGACGAGATCAGCGGTTTCGTGCGTCCACCAAAGGAGGGTGAAAAGTTCCCCGCTCTCATAAAAATCGAGGCAGTTAACGGAATTCCACCTGAGGAGATAAGAAACAGACCCTCTTTTGAAAAACTCACACCTTTCTATCCCACTGAGAAAATCAATCTCGAGGTTCCTGATGCCGAAGACCTCTCCATGAGAATAGTTGATCTTTTTGTCCCCATAGGAAAAGGTCAGCGTGGACTCATTGTCTCCCCGCCAAGGGCTGGTAAAACCGTGTTGCTCCAGCAAATCGCAAATTCCATCAAACGCAATCACCCTGAAATCTACCTGATCATTCTTCTCATAGACGAGAGACCAGAAGAGGTAACTGACTTCAAAAGAAAGGTCGAAGCGGAAGTTATAAGCTCCACATTTGATCAACCTGCAGAAAAACACACACATGTCGCAGAAGTCGTCCTTGAGAGAGCCAAAAGACTGGTTGAAGTCGGAAAAGATGTCGTCATCCTGCTTGACTCTCTCACACGACTTGCCCGCGCCTATAATGTCGTAACACCCCACTCAGGTAGAACCCTCACAGGTGGAATTGACTCAACTGCTCTTATTAAGCCCAAAAAGTTCTTTGGGTCTGCAAGGAATATTGAAGAAGGCGGCAGTCTCACAATAATTGCAACAGCACTGATTGAAACAGGTTCACGCATGGACGATGTAATTTTCGAAGAGTTCAAAGGCACAGGTAACATGGAGCTCGTCCTCGACAGAAGACTCGCTGACAGGAGAATCTTCCCTGCAATTGATCTTAATAAATCCGGTACGAGACGCGAAGAGCTTCTCCTGCCAAAAGATGTCCTCAATAAAGTGTGGATCCTGAGAAAGGTACTCTCAGAAATGAATCCAGTGGAAGCGATGGAATTCCTCCAGGAAAAGATGAGACTCACCGTTAATAACGCAGAATTTCTAAAAAGCCTAACAGAGAACAAATTCTCCTATGTATAGTCTGATCAACCTCATAATTGCCGTAAACTTTTTCTTTCCGCTGAAAATACCACCCCATGTTACATCCGGCTTTGGAGAGTTCAGACTCCTCAGATTCCATGCGGGCGTTGACTTCTCAACTGGAGGTAGAACCGGTTTTCCCGTGTACGCAACTGCAGATGGAAAAGTCGTAAGGATCAGAGCCTCTTACTGGGGATATGGTAAAGTCATATACTTTCAGGACGATAGCACGGGACATATCTTCGTTTATGCTCACCTTGAGAGGTTCAGACCCGAACTCGAGGAATATGTTTACAGGATCCAGAAAAAACTAAAAAAATACCGGGTTGACATAACCCCGGACACCGTATTCCATTTCAAAAAGGGTGAGCTCCTTGGCTATACAGGCAAAACAGGGACAAGATCACCCCACCTGCATTTTGAAATCAGAAACAGCCAGAATGAGCCGATAAATCCACTTTTTATTTTCAATCTTCCCGACACAACTACTCCTGTTATCGAATCATTAAGAGTAATCTCGTGTAAAGATGGAAGGATTTTTTCAAAATCAGGCACAAATTCTCCTGTACTCTATGCGAAAAAGCCCTTTATCCTCGAGGTAATTACCTACGATCCATGCTCAAATGGCAATGTTACTGCACCTTACAGGATCGAACTCTGGAAAGACGATAAACTCGTCTACAAAGTCGAATTTGACACCTTTAACTACAGCTATCAAAGGTCATCTGCTGTTTTCTACAGCCTTGAAGGTTCAAGGTACGGAAAAAAATGGATAAGGCTCTGTAACCCCCTGAAATTCAAAAATCCATTTGAGATCAAAGCACAGGAATGCCTCAAAGAATACGGCAATTACAGACTCATAGTGAGTGACTTTTACAATCACCGCTCAGAACTAAAGTTTCAAATTAAAAAGGGATATCTTCAACCAGATTCATCGTTTGATTTTGTCTTACAAAACCTAAAACTGAGGTTCAGACCCGATGGACTTTATGCTCTGGGTAATTACAGACTATTATCGGGTAAAATAAAGGAAAAATTCGAAAATGGCATTACCAAGTTGGACGGCAAAAAAATCGTACTTGTTGCAGGTGACACATTAAAAATCTTGAAAAAACAGGTAAAGGTGGACGGTGGCGAAATTTATTTGGGTCCTTATCTCTTAAAATTTCAGAAAAAGGGAATTCTACACAACTCCAATGTCTATTATTTTGCATACAGGGACAAAGATTACCTTTTCCCGGAAGTCCTGCCCATCAATAGAAAAATCACCATCATCAGGCATACACCTGAAAAGGTCGGACTGTTCAGTTACGATCAGCGTCACAGAAAATGGGATTTTGTGGGCAAAGACACCTCAAGGGTAATAAGTTTCGGGATTTTCAAATTGCTGGAAGACCGAGAACCACCAACGGCAAAATTTGTTGAAATTACCTCAAAAAGGATCAAAATAAAGGTCCATGACAATCTGTCTGGAATAAGAAGTGACTCCATCGCATTTTACCTCGATGGAGAATGGGAACCGATTCACTATTACTTTGACTTAAAAACACTGGTCTATGAACCACCTTTCAGGATAAAAAGAGGAAAACACACTTATAAACTCGAACTTGTTGACAACCTCGGAAACAAAAAGGTCCTCCAAGGGACAATTACAGTAAAATGAAAAAACCCAGATCAAAACTCGGTCAGGTCTTTTTAAAGGACAAAAATATCCTCGATAAAATCGTCAGGTACGCAGATGTAAAAGAGGGGGAATGGATCCTTGAAATAGGACCGGGGAAAGGGGCTTTAACGGAATTCTTGCTTATGAAGGGGGCAAATGTGGTCGCTTTTGAGATTGATCCTGCATTGATCTCTGACCTTAAAAGAAAATACGGGCTTCTGCTCGGTGATCGCTTTTTCCTTTTTGAAGAAGATTTCCTCAAAGCCAAAATAGAGGAGAAACTGCAAGAAATCGGAGCACAAACACCAATAAAGGTGGTTTCAAACATACCTTATTACATCACAACACCGATACTCACAAAATTCATTCAGGAAAGACACCTTTTTTCCGACATTTTCCTCACCATACAAAAAGAAGTGGCAAGGAGACTGGTTGCAAAGCCCGATACAGACGAATACGGGTCTCTAACCCTCTACCTCATGATGTTCTTTGATGTACAGATACTTTTTGACATACCAAAAACATGCTTCAGACCTGTTCCAAAAGTGGATTCATCCTTTGTCCATCTAAAAGTACGGGAAAATCCTCCCATCAATGTGGAAGATCCAGTATTTCTTGAAAAAATCATAAGACAGTCTTTTGGAGGACGCAGGAAAAAACTGAAAACCGTTCTCAAACACACTTTTGGGAAACTACCATTTGGGAAAATTGAAGATGAATCCGGCATTTCACTGGACAGAAGAGGGGAAACGCTTTCGCTGGAGGAATTTGAAAGACTTGCAAGAACAGTTAAAAAATACACTCAGGATCACTGAATTATGTTATTATCACATATTTGCCAATTGGTTCAGAATAAATCCTCTTCCTGCGCTTAAAAATTCTCGAGAAAATCCCACCGGAGACAGCTTTCTTAATGTCATTGATCTTCTTCATTGCCGCGTTGTATCCTTCTTGAAACAAAAAATCTGTAGAGTCAGTGTCATACCAGTTGATGTGTGAGATATCCGGCTTTATTACCACATCGGCAAGGGACAGCTGTTTTAGATGAAGACGATGATTGGACCAATCCTCAGCCCTCCACATAACTTCAAGTCCGGAATTCAACGGATCTTCAGGCAGTGGATCTCTCCCCACATCCACAGCAATTACCGTGTCAGCACCAAGAAGATAGGCACTCTCAACTGGAACTTTCTGAGTTGTGCCTCCATCAACAAGCATCATCCCGTCCAGCATCACAGGTGGAAGAAGACCCGGAATTGCACTCGTCGCCCTCACCGCAGGTATAACCTTCCCTCGACCTATTACGACATCTCTACCTGTTATCAGATCAAGAGCAACGACACTTACAGGTAATTTCAGATCCTCAAACGAAAGATCATCAGGGAAAATCAAACGAAAAAAACGATTAATTGTCTGCTCTTCAACCATGGAGAGATGCGTCATAGATTTGTGAAGAAGCATGGTACCGCGGATGGTATTTAAAAACTTCTGTATCCTCCCTTCCTCATCTTCGTGAGAAGGATTGAACTTATAGCTTTCAAGCCTCATTTCACGGACTACATCCGACTTTGCCGCATTTTCCAGTATCTCATAGCACTTTCTCGTGTCAAGATTCAATGCATAAAGGGCAGCAACTATCCCGCCTGCACTTGTCCCCACAATAAAATCAAAATCAATGCCACTATCTTTTAACGCCTCAATGACCCCAAGGTGTGCAAAACCCCGGACAGATCCACCTCCAAGTGCAAGGGCAACCTTCATTTCTTCACAACGATGATCTCGAATTTCCCACTATCAGATATCAGGTATGTCAGAATTGTGCTTATAATCGAAAGGAAAATGGCTCCCACAAAAGCAGCCCAGAAACCGTGAATTTCAAACCCTTCAACAACACTTGCCGTTATCAGTAGCATTATTGCGTTTACCACAAATGTGAAAAGACCCAGTGATAGAATATTGATAGGCAATGTCAGAAAAATCAGAATGGGTCTAATAATCGCATTAAGAATACCAAGTACCAGTGTTGCTATTAGCAGAGAAAAAATCCCATGGATTTCAATCCCTTTAATAATCCAGGCAGTTATAGCAAGAGCAACGGCTGAAAGTATCCATCTGATCACAAAACCCTTCATCTTTTGTTACCTCCTTTAGGTTGAATTATACTCATCACCTTTACAATTTCTCAAGACCGGGGTAGAGGGTGTTCAGAGGCTGGTTAGAACTCTTAACGCTTCTCCCTTAAGATGCCTAATTGTCGGGGAGGGGGCTGGACCGAAGGTCCAGCCCCCTCCCCGACAAAAATCCTCTCATTTACCTTCAGTTTTTAATAACCTTTAAAGCAATTTCCTTTCTTTTGCTGCCCTTTCGAGCTCCTCCCTGAAATCCGGATGGGCAATTTTTATGAGCTGTCTTGCCCTTTCCTTCAGGTTCTTTCCATGCAGAAACGCAACTCCGTATTCTGTAACGATGTAATGTACATCAGCCCTTGTCGTCACCACACCTGCACCCTGCTTGAGAACCGGAACAATTCTCGAGATTGTGCCTCCCTTGGCAGTTGAAGGCAGAGCAATTATCGGTTTTCCATTCTTGGCAGCACCTGCGCCCCGGATAAAATCAACCTGCCCTCCAAATCCACTGTAAATGTAAGTTCCTATGGAGTCCGAGCATACCTGACCGGTAAGATCCACCTCCAGAGCGGAATTAATTGCTATCATATTTTCGTTCTGTGCAATTACAAAAGGATCGTTCGTGTAGTCCACAGGGTGCATCTCAAAAATTGGATTGTCGTGCACAAATTCGTAGAGTCTTTTGGAACCGAGGATAAAGGTCGCAATAACCTTGCCCATGTGAAGCGTCTTTCTCGAGCCTGTGATCATGCCGGACTCTATGCCCTCCATGACACCGTCAGAAACCATCTCAGTGTGAATTCCAATATCCCTTTTAGTCCCGCTGAGAAGTTCAAGCACAGCATCAGGAATACCTCCGATACCAAGCTGGAGAGTGGAACCATCCTCAATAAGGTCAGCGATGTATTCTGCTATCCTTCTTTCAACATCAGTTGCCGGCTTCCTTTCAAGTTCAGGAAGATCTTCGCTTACTTCCACGATCTTGGCAACTCTTGAGACATGGACAAAAGAGTCGCCGAGTGTCCGCGGCATCTTGTCATTAACCTGAGCAATGACTATTTTTGCTGTTTCAACAGCAGCCTTTGTCGCAAGCACTTCAACGCCGTAGCTCATAAAACCGTGCTCATCTGGAGGTGAAACCTGGATAATCGCAACATCGATGGGCAAAAGTCCTCGATAAAACAGTCTCGGTATCTCATGCAGATGAATGGGAACATAATCAGCTCTTCCCTCGTTTACAGCCTTCCTGTCAGCAGAACCGACGAAAAGAGAGTTGTGTCTGAAATGTCCCTCCATTCCGGGTTTTGACAAAGGGTCATCTCCAAGAAGAAGGACATGAACGAGCTCCACATTCTGGAGTTCATCCTTTCTTTCGGCAAGTGCTCTCATCAAAACATAAGGTGCAGCGGCATTACCGCTTAAATACACCCTATCTCCGCTTTTAACGACAGAAACCGCCTCTTCGGGCGTTGTTAGCTTCTTTTTATAGTCGTCATACCAGGACATTTTATTCTACCCCCTTTAAGAGCTCTTCGAGTTCTCTGTATTCAAGACCCTCTCTCGCAATATTTTTATTTGTTACATACCCCCTGTAGGTATAAACGCCATTTCTCAGATCCGGGATTTCAAGGAGAGCTCTGTCCACGCCAAGCTCGATCATCTTCTTCAGGTAAGGTAAAATTGCGTTTGTCAGGGCATGTGTCGCAGTTCTTGCCACTCTTGAAGGGACATTGGGGACAGCAAAGTGGATCACTCCTTCATCTTCGTAAACAAAGTCTTCACCGGGTGTCAACCTCGTGGTCTCTGAGCATCCGCCCTGATCAATAGAGAAATCAATAAGAACAGCTCCCTTTTTCATGGATTTTACCATATCCCTTGTTATAAGTATCGGGGTTCTTGCACCCGGGACCAGGACTGCACAGATGACAACATCAGCAAATTGTAGAAGTTTCTGCAAATTCCTCTTGTTATAGAGCATTGTGACAACGCGACCTCCAAGCATGGACTCGACACGCTCGAGCTTCTCAATGTCTTTATCCACGATATAAACACTGGCACCTATACCGGAGAATGCCTTGGCTGCGCAGAAACCGAGTGTCCCGGCTCCTATGATAACAACCTCGGCAGGAGGGATACCGGGAATTCCAGAGATCAGTATTCCTCTCCTGCCAGCCTTCCTGCTTTCAAGCAAACGGCCGGCAATCTGGACAGCCATTCTTCCAGCAATTTGACTCATGGGCCTCAGAACAGGGAGAGTGCCGTCGGGCTTCTGAATTATCTCGTATCCAATGGCAGTGATCCTCTTCTTCAGGATAGAGTTTATAATCGACCTGGGAGAAACAGCGAGATGGAGGTATCCCATTATGGTTTGACCATCCTTCATCAACTCACACTCTTCAGCATTGGGACATCTGATTTTCAGCACCACATCGGACCTTTTAACCACCTCTTCTTTGTTGTAAACGATGTGAGCTCCAGCATCCCTGTAATCGCGGTCGGAGAAGCGGGCTCCTTCACCGGCGCCACTTTCAACATAAACATTGGCGCCCATGTGAACGAGCTCCATCACCCCTCTCGGGGATAAACCCACCCTTATTTCTTCCGTTGCCTTTATATCTTTGAATTCTTTCGTTATCCCGAAATTCATAATTTGCACTCCTTTGAATATTTGCAAATATTATGAAAGACTTCTATTGAACAATCAACCTGTTGATATTTATTGGTCAGACGCTCATAATCAAAAACTGTGAAAAGGTACATTCCTGTATTTATATTCCTGTTCACAACCAGCTGTGTATACTTCAACACCTTTTACAACGCAAAAAAATATTTCAACGAAGCTGAAAGAAATTACCAGAAAACTCAGAGAATAAGCCCAAAAGAAAGAAAAGCCTACCAGAAAGTTATTGAAAAGTGCTCCAAAATCCTCGAGTTCTACCCGGATTCCAAATATGTTGACGACGCGCTTTACCTCATGGCAATTTCTTATCTCCGTATAGGCGATAAAGCAAAAGCAAAGAGGAAATTTGAAGAACTCTTCACCTTTTACCCGAACAGCGAGTATGTTCCGCGCGCCAAGATTGAATATGCACGACTTCTGATTGAATCTGGAAACCCGGAAGAGGCAAGGAACATGCTGAAAATGGCATCCACAAAGGCATCCGTTGAAGAGGCAGCACTCCTTCTCGCGAGATCACTCGCACTCGAGGACAAGTGTGATCGCGCACTCCAAGAACTGAAACCGCTGATAAACAAAAGTAAATTGCCCGATAACAAGAAAATTGAAGTGTATTACCTCGCAGCAAAGTGTTCTTTCAAAACCGGAGAATACTCTAAAGCTATTGAATTTCTTGACAAGTTACAAAAATTTGTGCTTCCTGACTCCGTGAAGGTCAGCTCTCTCGAGCTTCTGGGAGACATATACCTTGCCATGGACAGCCTTGATAAAGCTCTCAAGGTTTACAAAAGTATAGATCTTCCCCCAAGAGACAAAAGGCGTGCTAAAATTGATTATAGAATAGCAACAATCATGTTGAAAAAGGGAGAGACTCAATCAGCACTTAAGGAACTGAAAAATGTTTACAATGAGGATCGGGCTGGTAAGTTTGGCCAGCTTGCAGCTTATACTCTTGCTGAAGAATACGAAAAGCTCGATTCTTTAAATGCGGCTATAAACTGGTACAAAAACGCAAGCTCCATAAGGGCAAATCCAGAAATTTCTGCAAAAGCCAGAAAGAAGTACAAGGCCTATGAAAGTATTCAGAAATATTCACGGGACTCAACTGATGTTAGACTTAAGCTTGCAGAAATATATCTGCTTGAACTAAACAAACCCCAAAAGGCTCTGAGTATCTACAAATCTGTCGTGGATTCGTCCCTTAACGACGATCAGTTAAAAAGAGCTCTGTATGGAGTTATTTATATCTACTCGCAGGTATTAAAGGATCCGGACTCCACACAGAAATATTACAATCTCCTGAAGGAGAGATTCAGAGAATCACTTTTTGTAAAACGGGCTGAAAGTTTGATAAAAAGTGATTAGATTCATAGTAAACCCAGCAGCAGGAGCGTACAAAGCCGGCAGGAAGTGGCGAGTGCTTGAGAATTACGCTCGCAAAGTCCTTAGTGAATTCGATGTAATTTTCACAAAATATCCCGGACATGCCATAAAACTCGCAAAAGAAGCTGTCAATGACGGCATTGGAACCGTCGTAGCTGTCGGTGGTGATGGGACCATAAACGAAGTTGTCAACGGGATATATTATTCCGGGGGAAGAACAAAACTCGGAATAATAGATTGTGGCACCGGAGCGGATTTCGTGAGGACAGTATCTGTCGGAAAAAGATATTTTGATGCAATTGACACTCTGAAAAACGGGGTCGTGAGAAAAATTGATCTTATTGAGGTACATTTTACAGGTTTCAAAGGAGACTCAGACAGAAGGGTGTTTATAAATGCCGCAGATGCCGGACTGGGAGGCGATACTGTTATAAATGTTGATGGAGCTCCAAAAGTCATGGGTGGCAGACTCGCCTTTCTCTACGGTGTTCTAAGGTCCCTTGTAAATTTAAAAAACTATCGTGTAAAGATTACACTGGACGATAAAGATCTCGGTGATTATGATATAATCTCTGTTATAGTGGCAAACGGGCGTTATTTTGCAGGTGGAATGTTTGTTGCCCCAATGGCAGATCCAGATGATGGGAAGTTTGAACTTATCATTATAAAAAACACAACGCGCAGGAAATTCCTGCGCAGCTTGCCTCTTGTGTACAAGGGTAAGCATATTTATATTGAAGAAGTGGATCATTTTTCAGGACAGATTCTGGACCTATGGTCCGATGCTGATGTGATGATCGAAATGGATGGTGAACTTGTTGGAAAGTTACCGGCAAGATTTGAAGTAAAACCCGGGGCATTGGAAATAATTACAAAAAAGTGAGGTAAGAGCTATGGGAAATGCCTGGAAAGGACCCTTAAAAAGATTGGACCCAAATAGATGGGAAATTCCGACAAGTTATAAACCGTGTATGAAAGTTCCTGGAATAATTTACGCGACAGGGGAGCTTATTGAGAGTATAAAACAGGATCAGGCACCGGAGCAGGTGGCTAATGTCGCCTGCATGCCTGGTATTGTGAAATATTCACTGGCAATGCCTGATATTCACTGGGGGTATGGTTTTCCTATAGGTGGTGTGGCTGCTTTCGATGTAGAATCCGGTGTCATCTCACCTGGAGGTGTGGGCTATGACATCAACTGTGGAGTAAGAATTATCAGGAGCGATATCAAGCTTGAAGAAATGAAGCCGCGACTCGAGAAGGTACTTCAGGCTATATACGACAATGTCCCTGCAGGAGTGGGAGAGGGTGGAAAGATCAGGGTTTCCAATAGAGAGCTTGAGGAAGTTATGGTAAAAGGTGCACGATGGGTGGTAGAAAAGGGGTATGGATTTGATGACGACCTGCAGAGAATTGAAGAGGGTGGAGAAATGAAGGGGGCTGATCCGTCGAAGGTGTCTTCGCGAGCAAGGGAGCGTGGCCGCCCTCAGCTTGGTTCTCTTGGAGCAGGAAATCACTTCCTTGAGATTCAGGTAGTCGAAGAAATTTATGACGAAAAAGTGGCTGAAGTATTTGGTTTAAAACGCGGTTACATCACATTTATGATTCACACCGGCTCAAGAGGCTTTGGACACCAGATCTGTGACGATTATGTCAAAACTCTGGGGAGGGCAATGGACAGGTACGGAATCAAGGTGCCCGATCGTCAGCTCGCATGTGTCCCCTTCAAGTCAAAAGAAGGGCAGGCTTACTTTGGCGCAATGGTCTCTGCTGCAAACTACGCATGGGCAAACAGACAATTCATTACGCACTGGGTCAGGGAGAGCGTATCAAAGGTCTTTGGGAAGAGTGCCGAATCCCTCGGCCTATACCTTGTGTACGATGTTGCCCATAACATCGCGAAGGTGGAGGAACACATAGTAGATGGTAAAAAGATGAAGCTCGTGGTCCACAGGAAAGGAGCTACAAGGGCATTTGCCGCAGGAAGACCGGAAGTTCCTGAGGTTTACAGAAGGGTTGGTCAACCTGTTCTGATTCCAGGAGACATGGGTACTGCATCCTATGTCCTTGTTGGAACTGAAAGGGCAATGAAAGAAACCTTTGGTTCGACCTGTCACGGCGCTGGCCGAGTACTTTCAAGAGCACAGGCAAAAAAGAGGCTCTGGAATCGGCCACTTGAAGAAGAATTAAGACGCAAGGGAATTCTTGTTAAGGCTCATTCCCGCAGAGTACTGGTAGAAGAGGCACCTGATGCATACAAGGATGTGGATATCGTGGTGGACACTGTCCACAGAGCTGGGATTTCCAGGAAAGTCGCCCGTATGAGACCCCTGGGAGTTGTAAAGGGGTAAAGTTTCAGAAAAACACAGGATGAAATTTGACGTGTGTTAACTTATAAGTTAAAATTGAGAGGGTTTTAAATGTGTATAAACTTTCTGATTTCTATGAAGGGAGAGAGATCACAATAAAAGCCGTTGTAAAAATTTTGGAAGACGATAAAGAAGTGGTGATGGTGATGGATTTTATAGAAAAACTCCAAAGAGATATACAGGCAAGGGTTGTAGCTTTTATCAAAAAGATTGGGGATAGAGGGTTCCCGAGAAACCGGGATAAAATGAGTAAGCTCCAATCCTATGAATTTTTCGAATTAAGGATATTCACTAAACCACAGGTACGGATCTTTTGCATTCCCAATTTTGAAGAAAAAGAACTTATTTTAATTGATGGTGAATTGAAGAAGGACAGAAAGATAAAGAAAGCAAGATTGCTCAGAATTCAACGGATCTGGGATTCATTAAAAAGGGAGGTGTAGAAAATGAGTAAAGATCTTCAGCAAAGATTCAAAGAACTTATTTTAAAAAATCAAAATACTTTGGAATTTAAACTTGAAGAACTTCTTTATGACATAACAGAAAGTTTATATAGAAGGATGGAAGAACTCGGGATAAATCAGCACAAACTTGCAACTCAACTCGGAGTTTCTGATGCATACATTTCTCGTGTTCTGAAAGGACATGAGAACATAAGTTTGAAAACCCTTGTCAAGATTGCTATGGCGTTAGAACTTGATCTTAAAATAGATTTCCAACCAAAAGAAATAAAACACTTTAGACAAGTAAATCTACCGTCAAAACAATGGAGAAAATACGAGAAACCAAGTTTTACCAAGTTCAATAATGACTTATACATAGCTGCCTGATGGAGTCATGAAACTTTTTCCCGCAGAAATTTCTATAAACGAGTTTGATCTTGAGGAAGTAAGTATAGAATTTAAAGGCAGTAAAAAAACCCGGAAGAAAATCCTGGTAGAGCCGGAAGATGTTGATTATACATACAAAATAAGGAAAAAACGCAAGAAAAACAAATATAAAATTGATTTCTCCATGTTGATTGAAAATGAAGATGTTTTACTCAAGATAAAGGGATACGCAGTTTACTCATTCCCTGATGAATTTAATTCTGAAAAGATAGGGGCTTATATGTACGGAAATGTTATTCCCTCGATTTACTCTTCACTAAGAGGGTTATTATTTCTTCTCACTTATCATTCTCCAAGAAGAATTTTGTTACCAGTTGTAAATTTTTACAAATCTTATGAAAAGGACGTAAAGGAAACTCTCAAATAGGATCTGTCTTTTGCTACAACAAGGGAGCCCTCCGCACCTACTGGAATCGTAAC
>CAZNDM010000061.1:0-34717 GCA_964571845.1 uncultured bacterium
GACAGAGAAAAAGAAATAGAAATAGAGCTTTTTTGCCCTCCCCTCAATCCCCTCCCACTTCGTGGGAGTGGCGATAGTGGGTGGCTCCTCCCGCATGGCGGGAGGAAGTTTACAGATGACTCTACCGCTTCGTGGGAGGGGGAGGTCTTTGGGAAACTCTCGCAATGAAAAGGTGTATGGTGGATGGAGCCTTTCGCAGTCGTTGGAAAGGTTGTCAGTAAGTTCTTCCCCAGGATAGGAAAATGCGAGTAGGTATTTTAACAAAGATAAATTCTGTTGATGGCTTCTGCTCATCCCAGGGGAAGATAATAACTCCTTTATTCACACAAACAAACCCCTCCCCCACAAAGCGTTGCTTTGTGGGGGAAGGAGGGGGCAGGAGGGAGGTGATTACTGATAAAATATTTTTGAACACCAGGGATACACCTTGACCTATCATCTTTTCCGTTTATACTAATTTTTGATGCCATAGGTGGGCCCTTCCCCCGTAACCTATGGCAGCCCGGTGAGTCGGGTGGGGGCTCACCGGCGAATTTTTTTACGGAAATCAAGCTTTTTTCCATTCCTACGGGAATAGAGGACCTGACTTCCCCGGAAGTTTAAAATTCATTTTTCAGAATAAAGGATTCTTTGAACAGCGTGCAGTACTTCCCATCTTATCATATAAACGCTGTAAAACTGGGGTTATTTGATGGGAGATTGATGGAGAGGGGCGGGCGACTTCGTCGCCCGCCCCTCTCCATCAATTAACTACTTCATTCCCGGCGGAATGAGCCTTGCAGGTATCTTGAGCCCTTTCTCCTTGTAATATCTGTATGCACCAGGATGGAGAGGAACGGGCAATCCGTTAAGTGCGTTTTCAAGTTTTATATGCTTTGCTGCCTTGTGAATCTTGTACATGTATGGAAGATTCTCAAAAAGAGTCTTTGTGAGCGTGTAAACAAGATCAGGATCGAGGTCATCTTTAACACCAAGGAAGTTCGTGTGTGCAGCAGATTTCACATCATGGTCAAGACCGGGATATGTGCCCTTGGGGATGATGTATCTGAACCACAGACCGGGATACTTTTTGTCTATCCTTGCAAGATCTTCGTCCGTGAATTCAAGTATCCTGACCTTGATGTTTGGAGTTGCAAAAATTCTGGTAACTGCAGCAATGGGGATTCCTCCAACGAGGGAGGCACCATCAACCTGACCGTTGATTATTGCGTTTGCCGCCTCGTTGTAACCGAGATAAACCGGTTTCAGATCTTTATCAGGGTTGATTCCAAAGGCGCTGAGGATTAATCTTGTTGACTGCTCAGTACCTGATCCTGATCTACCGAGTACGAATTTTGTGCCTTTAACATCTGGGACTCTCCCGGTTTTTACCTTCTTTTCAACAAGCACAAACTCTTCCACATTGGGCCATAGGGCCGTTATGGCGAGAAAATGCTTTTTGGGATGTCCTTTGAAAGGTCCAAGACCGTTGAGGGCGAGATAAGTTGTGGGAGCCTGAAGGATTGCAAGCTCAGCCTCTCCATTTTCGAGGAGCTGAATGTTTTCAACTGATCCTGCAGATGACTGGGCAGCGACCCTGATACCCTGGCTCTTTAACTTTGTTGTCCACAGGGTCGCCATTCCCACACCCACAGGATAGTAGGTACCACCTGTTGTCGCGGTGGTAATGATGAGTGAGACATGCTTTTTCTTGGCTATACCCAGTCCGGGCATAACCAGTGCAAGTGCCACCAGCGCGGTTAACACCTTTTTCATAGAGCACCTCCTTATTTTAATTTGCCCTATTTATAATAAGCCTTGACTAACCTGTCAATTAAAACCCGTAACGCCTGTTTTCACTGAACTTTTATAACCCCTCATTTTGTTACATTCCGACCATCTGTGATACATTGTGAATTTAATTTTCTTGTGGTTTGAAATGAGTTATCCTGACGGGTTCGGTTGACACTTCCAGGTCCCCGTTTACACTGCGAACAATCGTGTGTTTAAGCCAGTTTTTGTTGTCCTTTAAAGGATAATCTGTTCTAAAATGTGGTCCCCGGGATTCTTTTCTGTGCAGTGCACTTGTGATCACAGCCGGAGCAAGGTCAAGCATGTTCCTTACCTCAAAGTAGGTGAGAAGCTCAAGGTTGTAAAACGGTGATTTGTCTTTGATTCTGATGTTTTTAAACTCTTCTTTCAGTGCCCTGACCTCCGAAAGTGCACTCTCCATGCCCTTTCCATTTCTGAAGACCCGAAGGTGTTTTTCCATGGTCTCGTTCAATGCCCTTTTAACTTCGTAAACAGAATTTTTTCCTGTTTGTCTGAGGAGGCTCTTAATAAATTTCTCCGTGTCCTTTGCCATTTTCGGGTTTATGTCAGGGTAATTCCTCAATTTTTTTGCTCTCATGGCTGCCCTGAGTCCTGTGATTCTCCCCCACACAGTACACTCGGCAGTAGAGTTGGCGAGCGCCCTGTTGGCACCATGAACGGAGAGACACGCCACTTCTCCGGCTGCCCAGATCCCTTCAATTTCTGTCGCGCCATCAAGATCGGTTTTTATGCCCCCCATTGAGAAGTGGGCTGCAGGCCTGACCGGGATGGGCGAATTGACTATGTCAAGACCTGTCAGTTTCAAAACAGTTTCACGAATTGAGGAAAGAGTCTTCTTTTTGGTACTTTCTGGTAGATGCGTTACATCAAGAAGGACATAGTCGAGTCCTCGAGGACCTTTGAATCCTCTACCCTCGTTAATTTCCGTCATGATCGCCCTGGCAACAACATCTTTAGGTGACATTTCAAGAGTTTCAGGTGCATACTTCTCCATAAACCTCTCACCTTTTGAATTAATCAGCTTTCCACCAAGGCGTCGTGCTGAAGAACCAATTAGAATTCCAGGAGGCACAAGACTCGTTTCGTTGTTCTGAATAAATTCCATGTCTTTCAAAGGTAAGCCTGCACGAAGAGCCATTGCAAAACCATCGCCTGTTGTCTGAAAGGAATAGGTCGTAAACTTAAAAAGTCTGCCAAGTCCCCCTGTGGCGATGATCAAACCTTTTGTCCTGAGAAGGTAGAGAGTACCTGATTGTATGTCCCAGAGAACGACGCCCCTGATCTCTTCATCTGCAATGATATCCAGAGCCATACATTCTTCAAAGCTGTCCCAGGATGAAAATCTCTGGACATTGTCGTAGAGGGTCTGGACCATGTGAAAGCCTGTCCATCCGCCAGCATAGGCACATCTTGGAAAACTGTGTGGAGAGAGAATTCTTTGGGCGATCCTGCCGTCATCCGTTCGGGACCAGGGTAGTCCTATGTGGTCGTAAAAATAAATTTCCCTTGGGATCTCCTCCACAAGTCTGAATACAGCGTCCTGATCGCTGAGAAATTCGCCGTTTTTGATCGTGTCCCAGGCATGCAACTCGATGCTGTCGCCTTCCTCGGGTCTGAGAACCGCCGCTGTTCCACCTGTAGCTGCAACTGAATGTGCTCTCATTAACTGAGCCTTATTTACGAGAGCAGCCCTGCCTCCATCTCTCATTAAAAACTCGAGAAGCGCTCTCAAGCCAGCAATTCCAGAACCAATAATTACAACATCGTAATCAAGAATTTCCATGATCCGTGACAATTTCGAGTAATTCCGACAGCTCCCTGTTCTCGAAATCCTTTAAAATCTTTCTCAAATCGCTAACCGCTTCAGGATTAAGTCCCCCATAGGAGAGACACTTTCTTACTTTCTCACCGATTTCTTCTTCCGTCATCGGCTTTTGTGGACTGCCCTTCAATCCCTTGACCCTGTTTTCAAAGACACCCGTTTTTGTCCTGATCCGGACAGTGGATATGGAGATTTCCTTTTCTGGTATGCCACTATCTTCGAGCACCTTAATTTTTTTCAGAAAATCCAGTCGCTCCCTGTTGCCAGAGATATTTTCCACTTCAAAGTCGTCCAGAAAAACATCCCTTTTCAAAATTGCCGTTGCAACCGTGTATGGAATGCTAAACTGAGCCTCTACCTGTGGGTTTCCCTCCAGTTTGAACTTACCAACCATCGTTTTTGCCATTTTTGACACCAGAACCTCAACTTCAACGACATCTTCAGGTTTTATGTCGTATCTATTTACAAGCTCAAGGACAGCATCAATGGATGAGTGTGTCATCCTGCATGAGGGATAGGGTTTTATTGACAGTCTCGTGCCGTAGAATTCTTTTCCGAGATCTTTCAAAATTGGGTCTCTCTCGTACTCTCCCCGTTCATAAAGGTTGAAGTAACCGAATTTGTCTTCAAACACATCAATTGCTCCGTTAATACCATGATCCGCCAGAATTGCGGAAAAGACAGCTGCCCGTGAACTGAATCCAGGTTGCATCCTCTTTGTTAGTCCCCCATCAATCAGGGTCTGGGCGTTCCCAGATGTCATGCTGTAAACGATGCCAATGGTGTTGTGAATCTTCTTTCTGTCGAAGTTCATTATTTTTGCTGCTGCCGCTGCTGCGCCAAAAGAGCCGAGCGTTGCAGTTCTTATCCATGAAAGCGGGGTCTTTATACCAAGGGAAAGCCTCACTATTATGTCAACCCCCACTGTTAGGGCGGTCAGGATGGATTTACCGTCTGTGTTTCCAGTTTTCTCTGCAAGTGAGAAAACGGCTGGTAACACGGAGACATAGGTGTGGAGAGCACCTTCGTCGAATGTATCGTCAAAGTCGTAAGCGTGTATTAAAACACTGTTCATAAGTGCTGCGGCAGGAGGCGAAAGTCTGTCACCAAACTTAAAAACCGTTGATACACCTGTATCTCTCATCCCGGAAAGAGCAGATCTCAGCTCCCTGACTCCTGGAGCTCTTGAACCTGCAATTGCCACACCAATTGTATCAAGGATAAAAATTTTCGTGTTTTCAATAACCCTTTCCGGTATGTCTTCAAATTTCGTCTCATGAATGTAATCTACGAGGTCAAAAACAAGGTCACGCAACGCTCAACCTCCTTTGATTCCACACAACGAGAGCAAAGAGGGCAAATCCAGCGAGCTGAATCAGTGGGTTATCGATAAACAGCAAAGCAGCAGCTACACCTGAGGCAATCCATTCGTAAACTTTAAGTTTTCTGATCAGGTGAAACTCGATAAATGTTGCCAGCGAGATTATTGCAAATACAGCAAAAAATGAATAAATCAGGGCTTCACCCACACCCTTTTCAAAGAGGATCGGGCTGTAGGCGAATAAAAGCGGCATTATGTACATTCCTTTGGCAAGTCGCCAGGCGTAAAAAGCGGTTTTCATTGGATCCGAATGAGCCACACCAGAAGCCGCATAGGCTGCGAGTGCGACCGGCGGAGTGACATTGGCATCCTGAGAGAACCAGAAGATTATCAGATGTGCGGCGAGCAAACTCAACCCCATCTGCTGTAGCGCGGGACCGGCAAGAACCGCCACCATGATGTAACTCGCCGTAACCGGGAGTCCCATTCCAAGTATCAACGACGCAAAGAACACCAGGAAGATTGCCAGAAGCAGGATACCGTGTGACAGGGATACGATGAGGTTTGAAAATGTAACACCTATTGCTGTTATATTTGCGACCCCGATAACCACTCCAGCTGCTGCAAGTATTGATGCAACTGAAGCTGCGTTCCGTGCACCGTCGTTGAGTGCATCCAGAATATCCTTAAGACCCATTCTCGTGTGTTTTCTCAACCAGCTGGCAACAAGTACAGAGAGGATTGACCAGGATGCACAGTATGTTGGCGAGTACCCGCGAACAAGAAGAATTATGAGAACAATGATCGGAAGCAATAAGTGACCACCTCGTTTAAGGGTTGTTGAAATGTGCGGTATCTCCTCGTCCGTTGCTGAAAGCTTACCGAGATTAAACTTCCTTATGTTTATAAAAACATAGGTCGCGACAGCAATGTAATACAGAATAGCCGGAATTATAGAAACTGCCACGATTTTTAAGTATGAGATCCCTGTCCACTGCGCAATGATAAAGGCAGCGGCTCCCATAATGGGTGGCATGATCTGACCACCGGTGGAAGCAGCAGCTTCAACAGCACCTGCAAACGCAGGCGGAAAACCTATCCTTTTCATCATCGGTATCGTGATTGATCCAGTTGAAACCACATTGGCTACTGCACTTCCAGAAATTGATCCCATTAACGCACTTGAAATAACCGCTATGTAAGCCGGACCGCCCCTGACATTCTTGGTCAGTGATTTGGCAAGATCAATGATGAAGTCCCCGGCTCCTGACTTGAATAAAAATGCACCAAAAAGAATAAACATGTACACATAAGTTGCTGATACAGAAGTTACGAGTCCAAGAACACCTTCATCAGTATAGAACTGTCTGTATAAAAACCTCGTCCAGTGAACAGTTCTGTGGGTAAATGGTTCCGGGAAGTAAGGTGAGAAAATGAGGGCATAGGCTGCAAAAAATATTGCAATGAGAGGCACGATCCAGCCAGTTGCCCGCCGGACTGCCTCAATCAACAAAATGAGGGCAAAAATAGCAAAGATGTAGTCCCGTGTTATTGGTATTGACGCCCTCTGAAGGTGAATAACCTCCTCAAAGAGGTAAATGTATAAATAGGCAATAAAAACGGCAATAGCGGGGAGATAATCGGAGAGAATGTAAGGTATTCCCCTCTCCTTCTTCTGAAAAGTGAGATCATAGATTTTGAAGAGGACAAATGCGAAGACGATGTAAACGGCGAATTTTACGATAAGAGCCAGAATTCCTTTGCCCGGCAGTGCAAGGTTCATCCAGAGTACCAGGAAGTAATAGTAAAAAGCCGTTGTAATTCCAAGGAAGATGTAATCAAGGACATTCAGACCCTTTCCTTTTGGCTTCTGCCACGCCGGATAATAGAGGAATGTGAGGAACAGGAGGAAGGCGAGGTGCATGGCATTTCGTTTTACACCAGGAATTGTGCCAAAGGTATTGACCCAGAGATGAAAAATGGAAGCGATGATACCGACGACATAAGTAACCTTTTTATGGAACCCCTCGAGGGATCTAACGCCACTTAAAACCTCACCTCCGAGCATTTCTTTTTCTGTGCTCATATGTAACCTCCTTGTGAATTTAGGGATATTATAAAATCCTAACCATGAATTTCAAATTGTAATTTACTCGAATTGCAATAAATTTCATAGTTGTTTGATAAGCGCACAAAGGGGAATCCACACCGGCAGACACCTGTTTTTACCGGCATTTTACCGGTATAACTTGACATTGCCGGCAATTTCTGGTAATATACCGGCATGTTGCCGGAAAAATTGTCTGACTTCTTCAGGGCTCAAAAGGTATCCTTCACCCTCGACTGTAGAGGCACAGCCTACCTCATGGAGTATGTTGTGGCTCTTGCCAACTCCGGCGGTGGAGTTATTAGAATCGATTGCCGGGATACCGTTTATTTTCCATCATCAGGCCTTGACCCATCCCTTGAGCTCGTTAGTTTCGAAGAAGATGGGATTACCTACATTTATGTGCCTGATGGACCGATGAAACCTTATTCCTACAATGGGAGAGTTACTGTTGTCAGAGATGGAAATGTTGTAAGCGCCTCCCATGATGACATTATAAAACTCTCAGGAGTCGGACTCACAGACTTTTCGTCCAAAACCGTATTGAACGTACCTGACAGTTTTTTTGATAAAAACCAGCTCAGGATAATTATTGAAAAGCTCTTTGAGGTTTTCGGGACCGGGATAACCAGTCCTCTTGAATCTGCTGGACTCATAAGAGATGGATTACCCACAGCAGCGCTCATACTGCTGGCTGGAAAGGATCCCACAATCTACTTCCCTCATGCTGCCGTTATCGTTGAAGGTTACGGAGTTTTGAGAGGAAACATCCCGACCCTGCTCAATAAACTGTATCAATTAGTATCAGGTAAATTGGCTGAAGTTTTGAAAAATCAAGGACTTACAGAAGATAAGATCCATGATTGCCTGAAAGCTCTCGTAAATGAAATTTTTATAAATTCACTTGTTCACAGAGATTACACCGTTCCATTTCCCAATGTGGTTACAATTACAGAGACCGCCATTGAGGTGTGGAATCCCGGTGTTGTTGCCGGAGAAAATCCCGCTCCTGATCCCTCTTTTGTGTTTATCAGAAATCCCCTCCTCTACAGGTTTGCCGGATTTTTAGGTCTTGCAGCCACATCAGGAAGTGGAATCTTGAAGCTCAAAAAGTTCTCTCTCCTGTGCAACCTGGGAAGCGTAACACATGAGGTGGAAAATGGCGGAATAAAAGCTACTTTAAACATAAAGGCTACCTACCATTCACGCAGATTGACGGAGAGGGAGCGGAAATTACTCGAATACATCAAAAACACCGGATACATCACTCGAAAGGATTACGAGAGAATCATGGGTGTATCTGAGCGAACCGCGAGACTCGATTTGAGTAATCTCGTTAAACGGGGCATACTTAAAAAGGTCGGTAAGGGGAAAAATACAACCTACGAACTTGCTTAATCAAAAAGTCTGGCACTGACCAGAATTCTGAAAAGTCTTTCACCATTTTCCGGAAATTCGAAGGGATATTCCCCCAAGAGCAGATTCAGCTCCTCAACCTTAACAAACACACTTCTGAAGAGCATAATTTCGAGATTGGACGAAAGAATAACGCTTTGACCTCCGAAGTAGTCAACTATTCCGGCAATTTTTATGCTATTTTCCCTCTTAAACGACTTTGTGTAAGATATTTTCACTCTGAGTCTGAGAGAATCCAGGGAGGCATTTGTATCTGAAAAATACTTTCCGGCAATTCGAAATCCCCAGTTTTTCCAGAGGATTTCAGACTCCACACTCCCGGCATAGAAGTTATTATAACCGGCACCATAAGCTTTTCCGTATCCGGCAAGAATCTTTAAATCCCTGCCTAAATCAATTCCTCCAAGTGAGTAAGCCCTGTATTCAGAGCTCGAATCTACTGAGAGGCCTTTGAGAATAATCAAAAATTTGCCAGGTCTGTATATGTACTCAAACTCGGGATATACCCTGGACTTAAAAAAGGGCTTCACTAAGCCGAGATGCAGCTGTTTGTAGGAAAAATTCAGCTTTCCCATGTTCTCACCGCTGGCGAGAAATTCTCCCATTAAACTTATACTGTAATCACCTGATTTTCTGCCAGCGGAGAATCCAGAGAAGAAGTGTCTCCCCTCCCCTACCGACTCTCCGTACATTCCGGAAAGCTGAAAATTTCCCGTGTAACTGGCATAGAACAGTCGGAAATATCTGCTTGAATCCTGTACGAATCGGTAATAATAGGCACTGAAGTTTCCATAAGAGAAACAAGGATTTGTCACGGAAAATTTCCGGAATCCATCTGTTAAATAGTCTGCTACAATGGAGAAAGAGGCACTCTTATACAGTTGTTTGAATAAAAATCCAGCGGCTGCGTAATCGCCATATCCCCGTTCGGAGTTCAGTATAGTTAAAGGCTTTTTCACATTGTAAATCTTCTTTTTGAATTTGGCAGAGAAAAAATCAAACTGTGCCTCAAAGCTCCCGGAAAAAAAGAATGAAACATCGGATGTGTATGGAATTCGAAAACCGTCAACCTCAAGAATGCGTGGGGGATAACTTCTCACATTTTGACCATACCAGGTGGATGGTATAAGCATTGATGTTGGGTCCATCCACAGACTGCCAAAGTTCACAGGTATTTGCAGAAGGAGGAGAAGAGAAAGCATCAACCAAATTATTCTGGTCTTACCGATGAAAAGTCAATCTCCGATAAGATTCAGAAATTTTGTCAGCGTGATAAAAAGATTTACCTCCTGCTCTACTCTGTAAATGCGATTTAAAAGAATGCTACTGGCAACGGGTTTCACGCCAGAGATCTGCCCACTGGTTTGTTAATCCTGATTTTCTTATCAGAATTTTCGCGCTATGCGGAATCTGTCTGTTTAATTTCGTTCAGGTAGTGTATAATTATGCAATGCTCGCGAAAAGAATAATCCCCTGTCTTGATGTCAAAGAAGGGAAAGTGGTGAAGGGAGTTAATTTTAAAGGTATCAGAGAAGTGGGAGACCCGGTCGAATTTGCAAAAAAATACAATGATGAAGGTGCTGATGAGCTCTGTTTCCTTGACATCATGGCGTCTTACGAATCGCGAAAGACTATGGTGAACCTCGTGAATGAGATATCGCATCAGATCTTTATACCCTTTTCTGTGGGTGGTGGAATAAATTCCATTGATGACATCAGAGAAGTCTTGCTCGCTGGCGCTGATAAGGTTTCCATCTGTACCGCAGCGCTAAAAAATCCTGACATTATCAGGCAGGCAAGCGAGATCTTTGGTTCCCAGTCAATAGTCCTTTCGATAGATGCAAAAAGGATAGGCAACAGGTGGCATGCATTTTCACACGGTGGCAGATACGATACTGGCAGAGACGCTGTAAAATGGGCGATGGAGGGTGAAAAACTCGGTGCAGGTGAAATTCTCCTGAATTCAATTGATGCTGACGGCACCGGGATGGGTTATGACATAGAACTCACAAGGGCTGTTTCTGAGTCTGTGGGTATTCCTGTAATAGCCTCAGGAGGTGCTGGAACACTTGACCAGATTTATGATGTGTTTGAAAAAGGAAAAGCAGATGCTGCCCTTGTGGCATCAATTCTCCATTTTGGCAGGTATTCTATTAAAGAAATTAAGTCTTTTTTGAAAACGAAAGGAGTTAATGTGAGATGGTCATCCCTTCAATAGATTTGATGGATGGAAAGGCTGTGCAACTACGCGGCGGCAGGGAGTTTGTTCTTGAAAAAGACGATCCAGTATCACTTGCAAAGGAATTTGATAGATTTGGAGAAATAGCTGTCATTGATCTTGATGCAGCTCTTGGGAATGGAGACAATCTGGATGTGATACGAGAAATCTGCCGCTTTGCCGAGTGCCGTGTCGGTGGTGGTGTAAGATCCGTTGAAAAAGCAAAACTTCTTGCGTCATTTGGCGCAAAAAAAGTGATAGTAAGTTCCAAGGTATTTGAGAACGGCAGGATAAATTTCCAGTTTCTTGAGGCTCTGAACAGGGCTATTGGCTGGTACAGAACCATGGTTGCCATTGATGTGAAAGGCGATGAGATTTACATCAAGGGCTGGCGTGAAGGGACGGGATTAAATGTTTATGAAACAGCTGGTAAGCTCGAAAAATACGCATCCGAGTTTCTGTTTACTGACATAGATCGCGAGGGGTCTCTCCTTGGTGTGAACCTTGAAAAGGTAAAGAAACTCAGGGCCTCGACACACTCAAAGGTAACTGTCGCAGGCGGTGTCAGGGATCTCGATGATTTAAAAAAACTGAATGAACTGGATGTTGATGCGCAGGTTGGCATGGCTCTCTATACAGGAAAGATTGACCTGAAAGAGGCGTTTATCGAGCTTTTAAACTGGAAATCCGAGCTCATACCCACCATAACTCAGGACCACACCGGGCAGGTTCTAACGCTTGCTTACAGCAATAAAGAGTCGCTTAGGCTTACATTTGAAACAGGCAAGATGTGGTATTTCAGCAGATCCCGAAACAAACTCTGGATGAAAGGGGAAACATCAGGAAACTACCAGTTTTTTATCAGAATGCGGGCGGACTGCGACAGAGACGCTCTTCTTGCAACGGTCAGGCAAAAGGGTGTGGCGTGCCATCTTGGCAGTTACTCGTGTTTCGGAGATAAAAGGTTTAGTCTGCACGAGCTATACGACATAGTTGAGTCGAGAATAAAAAATCCGTCTCCAGGGTCATATACCGCTACACTGGATGACAGAAAAGTCAGAGAAAAACTCATAGAGGAAGTAAACGAGGTTGTGGAGGCAAATTCACGGGATGACATTGTATGGGAGGCTGCGGATGTTCTCTACTTTTTAACTGTTTTGCTTGCAAGGGAAGGAATAAACTTTGATGAGGTTTTGTGGGAACTCAGGAGGAGAAGATGGAAATAAAATCTGTTAAGGAATTTGACCCCGGTCAAATACACGAAATACCGCAGGAAATTCTGGATTCTGTATCGGACATTATTGAAAAAGTCAGAAAAAGTGGTGATGAAGCACTTTTTGAGCTGACATACAGGTACGACGGGGTTGAACTCAAAACATTGCGTGCAGAGAGGAAATCTGGCGTAGCAAACGAGGAGGAGAAGGCGGCAATTTTTGAAGCCTATTCAAATATTTTCAGGGTTTCGGAGGCTCAGAAGAATTCGATAACAAATTTTGTGATGGAGGTAATACCGGGTGTAAGAGTCAGGCAAAGGATAAAGCCTATAGAGAAAGTTGGCATTTATGTTCCCGGCGGCAGTTATCCTCTTGTCTCTACACTCCTTATGTGTGGTACACCTGCAAAAGTTGCTGGAGTGAAGGAAATATATGTGGCAACCCCGCCATCGAAAAACGGGGGCGTGAACCCATACATTCTTGAGGCAGCAGATCTTATCGGAGTGGATGAAATATTCACAGTGGGAGGTGCTCAGGCAATAGCTGCATTTGCCCATGGTACTGAGACCATACCTCGAGTGGACAAAATCGTCGGTCCGGGCAACATATTCGTCAACGCAGCCAAAAAACTCGTTTACGGAACCGTGGGGATTGATTTTATAGCAGGACCCACTGAAATTCTGATTATTGCTGACGATACAGCTAATCCCAGAGTCCTTGCCTATGATCTGCTCGCCCAGGCTGAGCATGATTACAATGCAAGACCCATGATTGTTTCTACAAGCCGGGATTTACTTCTAAAAGTCATAGAAGAGATCAATGAGATTCTGAAAAGGGAGCCACATGAAATTGCAGAAAGTTCAATAAAGAACAACGGAGCCTTCCTGTTTGCCGAAAATCTGGACGAAGCCGTTGAGATAGCCAACAGGATTGCCCCGGAACACCTTGAAGTTCAGATAAAATTCCCTGAAAGGATCATAAACAGGCTCCAAAATTTTGGTACGCTATTCGTTGGTCCACTCTCTGCTGAAGTGCTTGGTGATTATTCTGCAGGTGTCAATCATGTCCTTCCCACCAATGGAAGTGCACGGTTTACTGGAGGATTGCATGTTAAAGATTTTCTGAAGATCCAGACGATCCTCGAAGTACATGAGACTGGCTTCGATAAAGTGTCAAAAATTGCCAGTACACTGGCGAGGATTGAGTCTCTGTACTTTCACCGTAGATCTGTCGAAGTGAGGAATGAATAAAATTTCCCTTTTTGTATATCTGTTTGAAACCTCGCTCAACCTCTAAGTTTGCATGGATCAGGAATATACCATTCTTGACTGTTTAATTACTGGTGAATAAAATTGCAGGCGTTTTATTATGCTTGAGGTAATCGTAAGAAGGTTGTGGCAGAGTGTTATAGTATTGCTGGCGGTCTCTGTGCTTGTTTTCGTGATGGTTTATGTGTCCGGAGACCCTGTTGAGCTGCTTGCGCCTCCGGATGCCACTGAGGTGGAGGTCGCTCAATTGAGGAAGGCACTTGGCCTGGACAAGCCCTTGCATGTTCAGTACATCCAGTTCCTCAAGCACGCTCTTCAGGGAAACCTCGGATATTCCTATGTAAACAACGCACCTGCTGTTGAGCTGATTTTTGAGAGAATGCCTGCCACCTTTGAACTCGCGATGTTCGCAACCCTTATTGCTGTGATTCTTGGCATACCATTCGGTATAATTGCAGCGGTAAATCCCGAAAAACTACACAGCCGCCTGATTATGATCGGCTCCCTCTTTGGAATTTCGTTCCCTACATTCTGGGTCGGTGTAATGTTAATTCTTATCTTTGCAGTAACGCTCGGCTGGCTCCCTTCATCAGGTAGAGGCGAAACTGTAAGGGTATTTGGAATCCCCTGGAGCTTTCTTACAGTTGACGGGATAAAACACCTGATTTTGCCGGGTGTAACCCTTGCATTTTATCATCTTGCGTTGCTCGTGCGTCTTGTCAGAGCAGGCATGATGGAGGTTCTCCTTCAGGATTACATAAAATTTGCAAAGATCAAAGGTGTTTCAAGGCGAAAAATCATCTTTGTCCATGCACTCAAGAACATCATGATCCCGGTGATCACGATCATTGGATTAAACTTTGGAGGGATTCTTGCTTTTGCAGTCGTAACGGAGACGGTCTTTGCCTGGCCCGGTATGGGGAAACTCGTAATTGACTCCATTCACCTGCTCGACAGGCCAGTTGTGGTCGCATATCTCATGATCGTTGCAATCATTTTTGTGATCATAAACCTGATTGTTGACCTGACTTACACGCTCCTTGATCCGAGGGTGAGATTGAAATGAAAAAAATATTCAAAAACGAGACTGTCCAGGAATTCTTCGAAAGTAAGGAAGCTGTCTTTGGGCTAATCTTGATTCTGGTGCTGACTCTTTCGGCTATTTTTGCCAACTTTATCGCTCCACAGAACCCCTATGATCTAAAGCAGTTGAATTTGCAGAATGCGTACAAACCTCCGGGCTATGTTGCTGACGGCATCAGGTTCTGGCTGGGAACCGATGATCAGGGACGCGGAGTATTTTCAACGATCCTTTATGGTATGAGAATCTCTCTCTTTGTCGGTATCGTCAGCACCATTTTTTCGGCGATAATCGGCACAATACTTGGCCTTGTGGCAGGTTATTTCGGTGGAAAAGTGGATACACTGATAATGAGACTCGCAGACATTCAGCTATCTTTCCCTGCCCTATTAATTGCACTTATGATCATGGCAATCTGGGGTCAGGGACTTGACAAGATCATCATCGCCATCACGGTCGTGGGATGGGTTTACTACGCAAGGACAGTCAGAGGATCAACACTTGCAGAAAGAGAGAAGGAGTATGTTGATTCAGCGCGGGTAATTGGAGTCGGGCATATCAGGATTATGTTCAGACACATTCTTCCCAATGTGCTTGCCCCTGTGATCGTTATAGGAACTGTGAGGATCGCCAATGCGATAATTCTTGAAGCCACATTGTCATTCCTTGGTCTTGGTGTCCCTGTTACCAAGCCTTCGCTCGGCTCCATGATCGCATCTGGTTATCAGGTACTCTTCTCCGGATACTGGTGGGTTTCTGTGTTTCCGGGTATTGCACTCATGCTCATCGTTATGGGTATTAACCTTGTAGGTGACAGACTAAGAGACATTCTCAATCCGAGGCTGAAAAGATGAGTGCGCTTCTGGAAGTCAAAAACTTAAAAACATACTTTTTTACCAAAAAGGGAATTGTTAAGGCGGTTGACGATGTAAGCTTTGAGGTGAGAGAAAAGGAGATCCTTGGAATTGTGGGCGAGTCCGGTGCCGGAAAGTCAATAACTGGATTCTCCATCCTGAAAGCTATTGATCCACCGGGGAAGATTGTCGGAGGCAGCATTCTTTTTAAAGGGGAGGACCTTGTCCCCAAGTCAGAGGACGAGATGCAGCGGATCAGAGGTAATCACATAAGTATGGTTTTCCAGGATCCGTTAACCTCCCTGAATCCTGTTTTCACCATAGGATACCAGCTTGAAGAGGCGATCAAGGTTCACAATCCTGATATGAGCAAGGATGAAGTGAGGTCGAGAAGTATTGAGCTTCTGAAAAGTGTCGGCATTCCATCACCTGAAAAAAGATTAAAGGACTACCCTCATCAGTTTTCGGGTGGCATGAGGCAGAGAGTCGTTATTGCAATTGCCCTTGCCAACAATCCGGATCTTGTCATCGCTGACGAGCCCACAACTGCTCTTGATGTAACGATTCAGGCACAGGTTTTGAATCTTATGAAAAGGCTTTCAGAAGAGCGGGGCAGCTCGATTATTTTAATCACACACGACATGGGGGTTGTCGCTCAGATGGCAGACAGAATTGCTGTCATGTATGCAGGTAAAATCGTTGAAATTGGTCCCACAGAGGAGATTATTTTTAATCCCCGTCACCCATACACCATAGGTTTGATAAGATCCATACCAAAACTTTCAGGAAGACGGGGAAAGAAGCTGTATCAGATCCCGGGCATGATGCCAAGTCTTCTGAATCTTCCGCCAGGATGCGCCTTCGCTCCAAGATGCTTTTGTAAAACCCCGATCTGTGAAAGGGAAGTACCCCGGCTCGAAAAGGTCGGCGATGATCACTATGTGAGATGTTTCAACCACAGGAGAATTGCAGATGACAAACAGTCTTGTAAAAGTTGAGAATCTAAAGAAATATTTCCCCGTCAAACTCGGGCTGTTTGAGGGCTGGCAATTCAACCCATTGCCAAAGAGGAAAAAACTTTTCGTAAAGGCAATTGATGGAATTTCATTTGAGATCAAAAAGGGAGATACATTTGCTCTTGTGGGCGAAAGCGGATGCGGCAAGACGACAACAGGCAGGACGATCGTGGGCCTTTACAAAAAGTCAGACGGACAGATTTATTTCAAGGGAAAGCCCGTTGACGAGGTCCTCAAAGAAAATCCAAGAGATTTCAAGCGAAATGTTCAGATGATTTTTCAGGATCCGTACTCCTCTCTGAACCCCAGAATGAAGGTTTACGAGCTCATATCCGAGCCCATGCGCATCCACAAACTGGTAAGGAGCAAGAAGGAGGAGAAGGAGCGTGTTGCTGAACTTATGAAAAATGTGGGACTTGAGCCTGAGTACATGTCCCGATATCCCCATCAGTTTTCCGGCGGTCAGAGGCAGAGGATTGCCATAGCTCGTGCCCTTGCAACGGAGCCCGAATTTATCGTCGCCGACGAACCCATCTCAGCTCTCGATGTTTCAATTCGTGCCCAGATTTTAAATCTCATGGAAGATCTTCAGGAAAAGTACGGCTTAACCTACCTCTTTATAGCCCATGATCTGAGTGTTGTCCGGCACATCTCCAACAGAACGGCTGTTATGTACCTTGGTAGAATTGTTGAAATGGGTGACACAGACGAAATTTTCAAAAATCCTTTGCACCCATACACAAAGACGCTTTTTGAATCAATCCCGTCAGTCGAGAAGGTTAAACAGCCTTTAAAAGTTACAATAGAGGGAGAAGTTCCGTCTCCCATAAACCCGCCATCCGGGTGTCCGTTTCACCCGAGGTGTCCATATGCAACGGAAAAGTGTAAAATAGAGAGGCCCGGGCTGAAGGAGGTCTCACCGGGACACAAGGTTGCGTGTTTTCTTTTTTAAACTAAAAGGAGGTATGTACTATGAGGAAGCTCTACATCCTGCTTGCCCTGTTCTTTGCAGGAACAGTGGCAGCAAAAACACTGGTTGTCGGACTCTCGTCCGAGCCAAGATCAGGCGATCCGTTCGCCTTCAATGAAACACCTACAAACTCATTCAACTACAACATCTACGACGCTCTCGTCATGCTCGATGCCAACCTGAAGGTGAAACCGGGACTCGCAACATCCTGGGAGGTCAAGGATGCTCGCACCATCGTCTTCCACCTCAGGAAAGGCGTGAAATTCCACGACGGCACACCTTTTGATGCCGAGGATGTCAAATATACGGTTGAAAGAGCTAAAAACTGGGAAAAATCACAGTTTAAAGTTTACTTCAAACCCATCAAAGAAGTGATCATAAAGGACAAATACACGGTGGTACTCAAGCTCAGCAGACCAGCACCTGTCCTGATTAGAGATTTAAGAAGACTCAGAATAATGTCAAAGGAATCGACGGAAAATGCCAAGCCCGAAGACATAGCTTTTCATCCCATAGGAACAGGACCATACAAGTTTAAAGAGTGGGTCAAAGGAGACCATATTACACTGGTCGCCAACAAAGATTACTGGGGTCCGAAGCCCTATTTTGACAAGGTAATTTTGAAACCACTTACCAATGACGCAGCGAGGACCGCAGCCCTGCTCTCAGGTGCAGTTGATGTTATCGAGGATGTGCCTTTAACAGACGCTGAGAGAATTTCGAAGGATCCAAGGTTTACATTCCTCAAAACCGACGGACTCAGGCTCATCTTTGTCGGTGTTGATGTTGCAAGAGACAAGATCTATAAGGGCAAAACCCCTGACGGCAAAAACCCATTTAAAGATGTGAGAGTCAGGAAGGCATTCTACTATGGAATCGATGTCGAGGGAATAATCAAATACATCAATCGTGGATACAACTCTCCAGCAAGCCAGTATTTCCCGAGCACTGTCTTTGGTTATGACCCGACGATCAAGAGAGAGCCTTACAATCCCGAAAAAGCCAAACAGCTCCTCAAAGAGGCAGGTTATCCCAACGGATTTGAAGTAACCCTTGATGCACCAAACGACAGATACATCAACGACGAGAAAGTGGCAGCAGCCATTGCCGCTGATCTTGCCAAGATCGGTATCAAAGTCAAAGTAAATGCAATTCCAAAGGCTGTTTTCTTCCCCATGGTCAATAGCAACAAAACGAGTTTCTTCCTGCTTGGATGGTCCTGCTCATCGGCTGATGGAGCCGCATTCTTTGACAACATACTCCACACAAGGGACAAAGAGAGAGGATACGGCAGGTTTAATGATGCAGGATATTCCAATCCAGTTGTTGACAAACTGATTGAGGAGCAGGATACACTGATGGATCAGGCGAAAAGAGAAAAAATCATGCACAAGATCACAAGGCTTGCGCTCAAAGATATGGCTTACATCCCGCTTTACTACTACGTGAATCTGTTTGCTGCCAAGAAGGGAATAGTTTTCACACCTCGTGCTGACCATGTAATGTATTACAGGGACTTTAAAGAGGTGAAGTAATAGTAAGAAGTTGGGCGAGCCGCCCGAAGGGCGGCTCGCCCCTATTTTTTATTCCAAGCCTCCCCTAAATCTGAAACTTAAAGAGATTTTTTAACGCCCTTATTTTTATCTCAAATTCCAGCCTCTCCAGGTTGTTAAACGCCTCACTCAAACTCCTGCCGTAGGTAACGATACCGTGCTTTTGAAGTATGAGCACATTGTATTTTGGAGCCTTTTCCCTTACAAGCTCTGCGAGATCCATTGTGCCCGCCTCTTTGTAGGCGACAAATCCAAACTTACCGATAAACTGTTTCATTTCAGGTAAAACCGGCTCGTATTCCCTCGGCATCTGGAGTGAAAATGCAGTGGCATAAGGGGGATGTGCATGGATGATGGCTTTCACATCAGGCCTGACCTGATAGATGAAGATGTGCATCCACTTTTCTGATGATGGCTCTTCATCACCTTCGATCTTCTCACCATTCTGGTTTATTACGACAAGTGTATCCTCGGTTATTTCACCTTTTCTGAATCCCGAAGGGGTGATCAGGATATTGCCGTCATCAAGGAGAGCACTCAGGTTTCCATCTGTGGCGATGGAATATCCTTTCTGATACATCAGGTGGGCGAATTTCACGACCTCGGTTTTGAGATTGTTCATGGGAAGACCTCCTGAAGTTGTAGGGGGCTGCGGCTTCGCCGCAGCCCCCTTTCATCAATCAATTATTTCCTGAGCTTACTTTCCCAGCTCCTGGGCGTCCACAACAGCCATCGCTGCTATGTTGACTATATCCTTTACCTCATCTCCTCTCTGGAGAACATGGATGGACCTTGATGCGCCCATGAGTACAGGACCAATTGCCTCTGCATCCCCGAGTCTCTGGAGCAGTTTGTAAGAAACGTTTGCCGCCTCAAGATCGGGGAAGACCAGCACATTGGCATCTTTAACACGGCTAAACGGATAGGTTTCCTCAACTATTTCAGGCACAACAGCCGTGTCCGCCTGCATCTCGCCGTCAATTACAATGTCAGGTCTCCTCTTCCTCACGATCTCAACAGCTTTTCTAACTTTTTCACTCAGCGGATGAGGTGTGGAACCAAAGTTGGAGAAGGAGAGCATCGCCACCCTCGGTTCTATGTCAAACTTTTTCGCAAGATCAGCAGCAAGAATGGCAATCTCAGCAAGGTCTTCCTCATTTGGATCGATATTTACAGTTGCATCCGTGAAGAAGTAAACTCGATCTTTTATGATCATGATGTAAAGACCTGCGACCTTTTTCACACCTTCACGGGGTTTAATGATCTGAAGTGCCGGACGCAGGACCTCGGGATAATGGTATGTTAACCCCGAAACAAACGCATCAGCATCTCCCATATAGACCATCATCGGTCCAAAATAGTTGGGCTGCTGCATCAAAAGTTTTGCCTCAGTGAGTGTCACTCCTTTCCTCTGTCTCATCTCATAGAACTTCTGAACATAGTCATCAAATTTGGGGAATGTTTCCGGATAAACGGTCTCGACCTTACAGCACTTCAGGCCGAGTGATTCGATCTTCGCCTCAATAACCTCTTTTCTACCGATCAGAACGGGGTGAGCAATTCCTTCTTCAATGAGAATGTGTGCTGCTCTGATGATCTTGGCTTCCTCACCTTCAGCAAAGACCACCCTCTTTGGATTGGACTTTGCCTTGTTGATGATAATTCTCATTACCTCACGGGATTTTCCAAGTCTTGCCTCCAGCTTCTCCCTGTATTCTTCGATGTCGATATGGAATCTTGCGACACCTGTATCCATTGCAGCCTTGGCAACAGCGGGAGCCTCCCAGAGAAGCACACGGGGATCAAGAGGTTTGGGGATAATGTAGTCCGGTCCAAACTTTAAAGATTCGACGCCATAAGCCTTGAGAACACTGTCAGGGACATCCTCTTTGGCGAGATCGGCGAGAGCATGCACAGCAGCTATCTTCATCTCGTCATTGATAGCCTTTGCACCAACATCAAGTGCTCCTCTAAAGATGAAAGGGAATCCAAGCACATTGTTAACCTGATTGGGATAATCGCTTCTTCCAGTTGCAACAATGGCATCAGGACGCGCCTCTTTGGCATCCTCATACCGGATCTCAGGATCAGGGTTTGCCATAGCAAATATTATGGGTTTGTCTGCCATGGATTTTACCATTTCCTTGGTCAGGATGTTGGGCTGGGAGACGCCGATGAAGACATCAGCGCCCTTGATTGCCTCCTCAAGGGTTCTTACAGGTAATTCAGTTGCAAATCTCTCCTTGTACGGGTTCATTCCCTCCTTTCTGCCCTTGTAGATCACGCCACGAGAGTCGAGCATGATGATGTTTTCGCGTTTTGCACCGAGTTTGACATAGAGATCAGCACAGGCGATTCCAGCGGCTCCTGCGCCACTGACAACAATTTTGACCTCGTCAATCTTTTTGCCAACCAGCTCAAGGGCGTTCAGGAGTCCAGCTGCGGAAATAATTGCCGTTCCGTGCTGATCGTCGTGGAATACGGGAATTTCCATGATCTCCTTGAGTTTTTCTTCGACGTAAAAGCATTCCGGCGCCTTAATATCCTCAAGGTTTATGCCTCCGAAAGTGGGTTCAAGGAGCTTAACAACTCTTATCAATTCATCGGGATCCTCTGTATCGACTTCAATGTCAAAGACATCAATATCAGCAAACCGTTTAAAAAGGACTCCTTTTCCTTCCATAACAGGTTTGGCGGCGAGAGCGCCCCTGTTCCCCAATCCAAGGATAGCAGTACCGTTTGAAACGACGGCAACGAGGTTGCCTTTTGCCGTGTATTTATAGGCGAGTGCGGGATCTTTTGCGATTTCTCTAACAGGCTCGGCAACGCCCGGGGTGTAAGCAAGGGAGAGATCGCGCTGGGTATTCAAAGGTTTTGTAGGTTTAACCTCAATTTTTCCGGGTCTCCCCTTACTGTGATATTCAAGTGCTTCTTCTCTGGTTATTAACATTTTTCCACCTCCAAATTTTCGCAATTTTGCAATTTAAAAAATTTAAAAGCCCTGAAAAGGATTAATCAACCCCTCACTTTTTCAAAAATTCTTCGATGCGTGTCTTCCAATCCTCTGTGGTTGAAAGAAACGCAAAACTATCTGCACTCAGGTTTGATAGCATGTGTATGAGTGCGCCGTAAAAATTATTGGCAATGGACTTCTGGAGTTCAAGCGCGAAATCCGAACCTTCCAGAATCTGGTCCACTATCTCTCTTCCCTTTTCCATTAATTTATCGTGATCCACGAGGTAATCCCCCAGCCCTATTCTGAAAGCCTCCTCTGCATCGAGGAGTCTTCCAGTTAATATCAGGTCCTTTGCGCGCCCGAGACCAACGAGTGCAACGAGCCTCATGGTGCAGCCTGTTGGGAAAACCGCACCAACTTTGACTGCAGGAAAGCCTATTTTTGCCCGTTTACTCAAAACCCGAATGTCAGAAGACATTGCAACTCCAAAACCTCCTCCCATGGCATATCCATTGACCAGTGCAACCGTGGGCTTTGGAAAGTTGAACAGATCCTCCATCAACCCTTCAAGTTCAAGTGCAAATTCGCGAGCCTTAACCGTGTCTTCAAATCTGTTCAGAATAGCAAGATCAACTCCTGTGGAGAAAGATTTTTCCCCAGCACCCGTTATAAGCAGAACACGGACGGATCCGTCTTCTTTCAGTTCAGCCAGCTTTTTTCTAAATACCTTCAGCATCTCGAGGTTAAAAGCATTGTGCCTATCTGTACGATTCATATATAGAACAGCATAGCCGTCAAATTTTTCTACATGGACAAATTTCTCCACGGGTTACCTCCTTTTGGGTTTGCTTTATTGTAAAGGGAAGGTATTTTTAGTTCAAAAGCCCCTTCTTTCTCCAGATCACTCTGGCGCGCGCCTTATTCAGCAAGTGTTGTCTCCATGTCTTGGCAAAAAAGTGGGTGCCATCTCCCTTCGCCACGAAGTAGAGATACTGGGTCTTCGCAGGGTATAGAGCCGCCTTAATCGACATGAGACCGGGGGAACAGATCGGACCGGGTGGTAAACCAGCATACTTGTATGTGTTGTAGGGTGAATCAATCTGAAGGTCTTCATAGGTAAGAATGGTCTTGTGTTCGGGAAGGAGATACTCAACAGTTGCACACGATTCGAGAGGCTGACCTCTTTTTAACCTGTTGTAAAACACACCAGCAATCAGCGGTTTTTCCCAGTCAACCATTGCCTCTTTTTCGATAATGGAGGCAAGGGTCAGTATCTGATGGACAGTCATCCCGAGAGATTCAGCCCGTGCAGTGAATGCAGGTGTCCAGAGCTCGAACAATCTCCTGACCATAACATCTATTATCTCCTCTTCGGATATTCCCCAATAAAGCTTGTAAGTATCAGGAAACAGGTATCCCTCAAGCGTGGGAGGATGGTCAAGAAGAGGGTACTTAAGCGCAAGTTTTCTTATAAAAACTTTATCTGCAGCCAGAGTCAAAAACTTGTCTTCGTCAATAAGCAGTTTGTAATGAAGAAGCTGAGCTATATCTTTGAGCGTATAGCCTTCGGGGATTGTAACAATCACCTCCTGTACACCGGCATTTTCACGCGTCATTGCCCAGAGAACCCGGAGCTCTGACAGTCCTTTTTTCAGGGTGTACCTTCCGCTTTTGATCTTTTTGTCCTTGCCTGTAAGAATGGCAAGGATTCTGAAGAGCTCCGGATACCTTATGATCCCGGCTTCGCGCAGTCTTTCTGCTACTGAATAGGCTGTCTCTCCCCTTTTTACGATAAAATCAACCTCTTCTTTCCCCTCCACCGGTTCAAGGAAAAAGCTGTAGCTCAGATAGGAGGTAAAGAGAAACGAAAATACGATGAAGAATGTTAACTTTCTCATTCGAATCGCCTCCTCTTTCTGTACTCAAGATAGTCTTCCAGCAAAATTCCCGCCGAAAACAGGTCAACCTTTTCCTTGTTTCTGGATGGCTTTATTCCTCTTTCTCTGAGCACTCTTTCAGCCATCTTGGATGTGAACCTTTCGTCATAAAGCTGAACAGGAACTGGTAAAATTTTTTCCAGGTCCTGTTTAAACTTTTTCACCTGTTCGGCAAGGCGCCCCTCTTTTCCAGACAATAAATAGGGCATTCCTATGACTACTTCGGTTACTTGTTTCTCCTCAACGATCTCGGCAATCCTTTTGACTGGATCAACTTTTCGTGCATTTATCACTTCGAGAGGAGAAACGAGTATCTGTAACTCATCTGTAATAGCAGTTCCTATCCTGACTTCTCCGTAATCTATTGCAAGTATTCTTCCCTTAGACTCTTCCATTTTTCCTTGCAAGGTAAAAGCTCCCGAGGATTCCCGCCTCGTCGCCGAGCTTGCTTTTTAAAACGAGATTCTCCCGACCCGGAATCTTCATAACTCGTTTGTTAATTTCGCTGAACATCGAATCTTTAAAGAGATCAAAAGAGTTGACTACCCCGCCCCCGAGAATGATCGCATCAGGATCAAAAATATGAATGAAATTTGTTAACGCAACGCCCAGATACATACCATACTCCTTAAAAAGTTCTCTCGCAACCCAGTTGCCAGAAACAGCGAGCTCGTATAGTTCCCTCACTTCTCTGAAATTCCTTTTCAACAAGACTGATGCCCTGTGAAGAAGATAATGTGTTCCGATGAAAGACTCAAGACAACCCCTGTTTCCGCAATTACACTGCGGACCGTCAGTTACGATTGTAACATGACCAAGCTCACCTGCTGCGTATCTCGAGCCGACATAGAGTTTTCCGTTGAGAATAATAGCTCCTCCCACACCCGTGCCGAGTGTGAGGACGATCAGGTTGTTGAAACCTTTTCCAGCGCCAAACTGCCACTCACCAAGACCGTAATTATTCGCATCATTTCCAATGTATGTGGGGACTCCAAACTCATTTTCAATAGGACTTTTCAGATCAACTTCAATCCAATCTTTAAAGTTTGGTGGGATCCTCACTATCCCGGTTGTCATATCAACGAGACCTGGCATCCCTATGCCTATTGCGGTAACACCTTCTGTCCAGACGCTTCGTATGGCATCTTTTATGTTTTCTATCACCTTCCCGGGTCCTTTTTGAGCCTCAGTGAGTGCCTTTCCTTTCGCCTGGATCTTACCATCAAGAGACATTAGCGCACTCTTTATAAATGTACCACCAACATCAATTCCAATAATCATACCGTATAAGGTAAGTGAGCAGCTGAATATTTTCAACCTTCAAACAGGAAACAAAAGGTGGAAGGTGGATCGAACCTGGTAAAATATTTTCAGGACAGCACATCTTCCTGGTGTGACCGATCGAGTGAAAGGTCTTCTTTAATCGAATCTTTTACTTGATACTTAATAACCATGAGCTACGGATTGATTTTGCTTATTTTCATATCAGTGCCAAAGATTCACAAAATTGAATTTCGGGGAAACAAAAACTTTTCTACAAAGCATTTAAAGAGAGTGGTAAAGCTCAAGAAAGGGGATTATTTCTCTCGTGCGAGATTAAAGGCTGGCATTGCTCGTCTCAAAAGATTTTATAGTTCCAAAGGATTTGATGAGTTCAGAGTCATAGATGTGAAGGTAACTCATGTCAAAAAGGGGGTTGACATCCTTATCGAGATTTACGAAGGGAGGAGAAAGGTTGTAAAGGACATCGTTTTTACAGGTATTTTAACTGTCCAGCCCGAGAAACTGAAGAAAATTTTTGACTACCCTGTTCCGGGCTTCTACGATGAAGACAGGCTCGGTACCGGTGAGAACAACATTATCAGATTCTATGAAGACAATGGAAAACCCTTTGTGAAGTTCACAAGAGAGGTAGATGGAAAAGATTCCGTGGTGGTCATATACAAGATTGACGAAGGTCCAACGGTTTTTGTGGGCCAGGTCGAGATCGTTGGAAACAAAAAGGTGAGGAGTGCCATAATCCGCAGGGAGATTGTGATAAAACCTGGAGACATTTACAGGATTTCAAGGGTCGTAGAATCGCAGAGAAGGATTTACATGACGGGTCTTTTCCAGAGTGTTCAAACGAAAATATCGGTCATGAACTCCAGTGGGGATACCATAAAGCTTACTTTTATCGTCAAAGAGTTGAAGCCCGGTTACATAGAGATTGGAGGAGGTTACCATTCTCCATTTGATCTTCAGGCAAAGCTTGCAGTTGGGCATAAAAATCTATTCAACAACGCACAGTACGGCGAGGTGAGATTTAATATAATTTCTGACATAAAGAGGCTTTTGCGTGAGAGGATAGATGTAACTTATGGAGAACCCTATTTTTTGAATTTCAATCTTGAAGCCCGTTTAAAGATCACCTATTTCAAGGACATAAGGGATGAACAGGATTACATTTCCACTGAGTTCAAGCTTAGCAAATACATCTCCTCGAGGTTCAGGATTGAGGGTGCCTTGACCTGGAAGAAGAACTACCTCAGGCCCGAAGAGGGTCAGGGAGTAATCAACTCCATGGCACTTCTACCTCTCTGGGATTCAAGGGACAACATATTTGATCCAAGGGAAGGAATTTTTGTGATTTTGCGCCTTGAACAGGCAGGGTGGATACTGGACGGCGATTATGACTTCAGGCGAGGAATTCTGGACTTTTCCGAATACAGGTCATACAAGAAAACGACATTTGCCTGGCGAGTCAGAATAGGCGCAATTACGCCTTTCGGACGATCTGAGATTCCTCCGTTTCTCGAGTCGTTCCACCTTGGTGGTGATGGTAGCATTCGTGGTTTTGACAGGTATTCCATAGGACCACTTTACGATTTCAGAACCGGGATTCATTACGGATTTTACCTTTTTAACTTCAACTTTGAGTACAGACCCAGGTTTAGCAAAAAATGGGGCGCAGTTTTATTCCTCGACGCTGGTAACCTGTATGCGTTGAGAAGAGAGATTTCAACTGAACTCTATGTATCAGCTGGAGCCGGAATCAGATACTTCACCATCATCGGTCCGATAAGGCTCGACTGGGGAATAAAGTTAAACCATAGATCCCCTGATGACAGGGGAAGGGTTTACCTTGGCATAGGGCATATGTTCTGATGGATGATAACTACTTCATGCTCGAGGCTTTGAAAGAGGCTCAGAAGGCATTTGAGGAAGGCGAGGTCCCGATTGGTGCCGTTGTTGTTTACAACGGCAGAATAATTGGACGGGGACACAATCAGACGGAGAGGTTAAAGGACCCAACAGCCCATGCGGAAATAATCGCAATTACTGCGGCTGCTTCTTACCTTAACAACTGGCGTTTGAAGGACACAACCATCTATGTAACAGTGGAACCGTGTATCATGTGTTCCGGAGCAATTGTACTTGCGAGAATAAGTGAGATAGTGTACGCACTGGAGGATCCTAAATTTGGAGGCACCGTGTCGCTCTACAGGATACCCGAGGATCCAAGACTCAACCACAGGGTCAAGGTGCGAAAAGGACCTTATGGGGAGATTGTAAAAAAATTAATGCAGGAGTTTTTTAGAAAATTGAGGGAAAAGTAAATTTTACCTTCAGATTGAATTCCCGATTGGATGTTTTTCAATAGCGAGTGTATAATTATGCGGTCTCTTTAAATCCCCGGAGGTAATTCGATGAGTAAAAAACTCAGGCTTGTTATACCCAAAGGCAGAATTTACAAAAATGTTGTCGAGCTTCTCAGGGATGCCGGTATTAGGATAGAGGCGGATGACAGGACATACAGGCCCATCGTCAATGATTCTGACCTTTATGTAAAAATAATGAAACCGCAGAACATCCCGGAACTTGTCTCAATAGGTGCCCATGATGTTGGCTTCACAGGTTATGACTGGATTCTGGAAACAGGAGCTGATGTGGTTGAACTTTTTGACACGGGCTTTGACCCGGTTCGCATCGTGGCAGCCATTCCAGTTGATAAAAACTGGGAAGATTTAAAATCAAAAAGGATCATCGCTGCATCAGAATACGAGAACATAACGAAAAAGTTTCTCCACGATGAGGGAATTGACTTCATTTTCATAAGAACTTATGGTGCAACCGAGGTGTTTCCACCTGAAGATGCTGACCTGATCGTTGATAATTCGGCAACCGGACGGACGCTTGAAATGAACAGGCTGAAAATCGTTAAAGAGATTTTCAGCTCATCAACGCGGTTCATAGCCAACAAAGACGCCCTAAAAGATGACTGGAAAAGAGAAAAAATCGAGGAAATGATCATGCTTTTCAGAGCTGTCCTGAATGCCAGGGAAAGGGTTATGCTCGAAATGAATGTTCCCAAAGAGAGATTTGACGAGATAGTTAAAATTCTTCCCTGTATGAGGGCTCCCACAGTTGCACCTCTTTACGGTGATCAGGGCTACGCAATTAAGGTTGCAGTTAAAAAAGACGAAGTTAGAGAGCTGATACCATTACTTAAAAAACTCGGTGCCACTGATATACTCGAATACGAACTCAGGAAGGTGATCGCATGAAACAGCATCTGTCAAGATTAGAGCCCTATCCTTTGCCACCTTATAACAGAAAAGAGTTTATCAGACTTGACCTGAATGAAAATCCCTATGGGCCTGCACCGGAAATATTAAAAACGATCAAAGAGTTAAATGCTGATGATCTCAATACTTATCCCTACTATGCTGAAATTGAAGAAAAGATTGCCAGGTATGTGGGAGTCAGGCCGGAGTGGATCGTTGTAACAAACGGAGCTGACGATGCCATAAAGTGTGTCTTTGAGGCATTCATTGATCATGGAAACCGGGTTCTCATCCCCTACCCTACCTACTCCATGTACGAGGTTTACACGGACCTCTACGATGGGGTCAAAGAGTATGTGAAATACAGCAGGATCGGGGAGTTTCCTGCGGATGAGTTTATCGAAAAAATACAGGTTGCAGACCTCATAGTGGTTGTCAATCCTGCAAATCCGACAGGCGAAAAGATTGATCGGGAAACTATCGTTAGAATCCTTGAAAAATCAGGCGGTAAACCCGTAATTCTCGACGAGACATACTGGCAATTCGGTGGTGAGACATACGCAGATCTCGTAGAAAACCACGAAAATCTTTTTATAGTCCATTCCTTTTCGAAATTATTCGCACTCGCAGGAGTCAGACTCGGATACCTGATAACTCGAAAGAGAGACCTGATTGAGAAGGTGATAGAGCCATTTAGAGTAAGCTCCATTGCGGTAAAAATCGGGGTCAAAACCCTTGAAAATAAAGACTTCTATGAAGAAACACTCAAAAAGATTCAGCACAATCAGGAATTTCTCTTAAATGAACTTTCAAAAAGGGGATTTAAATCCGTTAAAACTCACACAAACTTTGTCCTTGCAAATGCGGGAGTCAGGGCTGATTTCATCAGGAAAAAGCTTTTCGAGAGGAAAATTTTGATTAAGAGTTACAATCAGCCGGAATTGCTAAAGGGATTTTTGAGAATTTCCATAGGCAAAGAGGATGATTTGAGGCGTCTTATTCAGGAAATTGATAACATAATGCCCGGAAAGGTTGTTATATTCGATATGGACGGGGTTCTCGTTGATGTCAGAGAATCATACAGAAAGACAATAAAGTTAACAGCCGAACACTTTACGGGCTCGGAGGTCTCATACGATGAAATTCAGGAATTCAAAAACCGGGGAGGGTTAAATAACGATTGGGATCTTACCCTTGAAATAATTCGTTCGAGAGGCGTGGAGACGACGAGGGAGGAGGTAATTAAAAAGTTTCAGGAGCTTTTTCTTGGTGAGAATTTCAACGGTCTGATAAACAACGAGAAATGGAGTCTCGATTCAGATGTTCTGGACAGACTGTTTGACAGTTATCGTCTTGCAATCTTTACATCCAGACCACGGGAAGAGGCAATCTATACCCTCAAGAAATTTGGAAAAATAGGGTACTTTGATGAGATCATTGCACTTGAAGATGTTAAAAACCAAAAACCTGCACCTGACGGCATCCTGAAAATCCTGAAAAGGTTGAATATTACACCAGACAATGCGGTATATGTGGGAGATACGGTTGACGACATGATAGCTGCGAGGGAAGCTGGAGTGACTGGTGTCGCGGTTGCCCCGGCAGGTAGCGATTTTGATAAATACAGCGAGCTTTTTTCAAAATTTGGTGCCAGAGCAACAATCTCTCATGTAAACGATATACTCCATTTTTTACACGAGCATTTTGATCGAGGAAAGTAAAAGGATACCGAGCACGACATTCCTGAAAACAGTGGCGGACACCCTTTTGACGAAAAACCTGCCCGTGAGAACAGCAAGAACTGAAGTTATCATAAGTAGTGCGATGACCCACAGATCATCTCGACCTATCAGAGTGTACTTCGAATAAACCAGGATTTTGACAAGATTTAAAATAACTGCGTTGACCGACATCGTCCCGATAAATTTTTCTTTCCTGAGGCCAAGTTGCAGGAGAATTGCCCCCTTTATTGCAGCTCCTGTCCCGATTATTCCTGAGAAAAATCCGTAAAGGAATCCGCCAACAACGATCATAGAACTCCCGACCTTTATTTTTTCAATAAATCCTGTATAGGAATTGACCACATAAAGGAGAATCATCAGGCCAAGAATTTTTTGAACTATGTCAACGGGAAATTTTACCAGGGAAAGTGAGCCAAATAGAACTCCAGGAATAGCCCCGATCCACAGTAAGTTTGTTGCTCTCCAGTCAATATCTTTCCAGAAAACGATGGATTTGGCGATATCACCTGCTATAAAGAAGAATGCAAGGATGGCAATGGATTTTTTCAGAGGTATTATGAGTGCAGAGAGTGGGATAATAATAAAAGCCCCACCAATTCCAAAAGTCGATGAAACCACCCCACCCCCAAAAGCGATCAGGGCAAAGATTATTCCATCAACTACACTCATTAAAAGGCATAGGTGTGGAGCGACGGAATACCCAGAATCTTTGCAAGCCAGTTAACACCAAGAAATGTGAATATCATGGCGACAAAACCCAGGATGTTCAGAAAGGAGGCGAAACCGCGGCCGAGCCTTGGAGTAACCTTCGCATGCAGGTATCCTGCAAAGATAATCCAGGTGATGAGTGACCATGTCTCTTTGGGATCCCATGCCCAGTAGCCACCCCAGGCGTCTTCAGCCCATGCAGCACCTGAAAATATGCCAAAAGTTAGGAACGGAAAGCCAAAAAGAATGAGGTTGTATGCCATAACATGGAAACGCTCAAGTTTCCTTACATCAAGGTCATATCTCTCTCCACCGCCCTTTTTCACAATGGGTCTCAAAATCAGGTAAACCACTTCTACGGCAAATGCAGTTACGAAATACGCGTAGGATGCAAAGGCGCCCATAACATGAATCTCGAACCAGTAGCTCTGAAGGGCGGGATCCAGCGGCTTCGTTGTGTAGGGGAGCTTCGTGTATGCAAAAATCAATGATCCCACGACAACTGGCAGAACAATTGCACCTGCAAGGTAAACTCCTCTCCTCCACTCCACCACAATGTAAGCAATCACTGCTGACCAGGCAAACCAGGAAATCGCCTCGTAAAGTGTCTGAAAAGGTGCGTGACCTGCATTATACCACCTGACGAAAATGAACAGCGTGTGAACCAGAAAGGCAAAGAGGAGTATGGATCTCGGCACTACTGCTTTCAGCTTCTTGGGTGAAATGAAATAGAACAGATAAAACACAAACGCCACACCATACAGGACCGTATATGCGAGGTATAGAAATCTTTCAAAACTCATAAAAGATCCTCCCATTTTATTTCCCTACCTTCTGCGATGACCATTTCTGGCCTTGAAGCCAGCTTGAATGGATCGTCTTTCCATAAAATCAAACTTGCAAGCTTCCCTTTTTCAATGGTGCCAAGCTGGTCATCTATTTCGAGTATTTTTGCATTCCTGTATGTAATTATGCTGATGGCTTCTTCCTCGGACATACCGAAGTACAAGAAATTTCTCAGGGTCAGGAATAGAAGTTTTGACATGATAACAGGATGATCAGTCATAAGTCCGAAGAATAACCCTGAATCCATTAACAGTTTAACATTGTAAAGTCTTTCGTGCTTCAGCTCGACTTTATAGGGGAAAGAATCAAGGGGTCCATAAACTGCGTATATTCCTGCCTCTTTCAGTGCTTTGAAAATTTCTATTTCGTACACATCGCCAAGATGCTCTGCCGTTGCCTTGAATCCGAATCTCTTAACGAGCTCGATCAGATACAGCACATCGTCTGCCTTGTGAACATGTACCTTCGCGGTCTTCTTTCTCTGAAGGAGCTCCAGGATTGCCATCTCGACATCGTTGAATTCAAGGGCATACAACTCCTCTATCTGGTTCTTTTTCTCAACATACTCGAAGGTGTCAATTTCACCCTTGCGGAATTTTTTCTCAAGTTCGTCGAGTTCTTTCTGCTTCTGGAGACTAATCTTTCTGGCTTTTCTTCTAACTTCCTCAAATTTTGCCTCAAGGTGTGCATAGACACCCATTCTCGTATTAAACCTTGTGCCGCGCCATTCGAGCGTAGAACGAGGATTGTATCCGAGAGCCATTTTGAAGCCGTAATCTTTGAAAAAGCCGTCTTTTCTGGATTTCGCAAAATTCCTGATGACAACTGCTTTCCCGCCAAAGACATTTCCGCTGCCAGGAATAATGCAGGAGTAAAGGACACCGAACTGTACTGCTTCTTTAAATGCATGATCGTCAAAATATACGGAATTAAGCGGATTAAGGAGTGGAGTAAAAATGTCAGAAATGTCGTTGGCTTCTCCCTCAGTAAAGGGCTCCCCTGCCCTATCCATCCCGATATGACTGTGCCCATCTATAAATGCAGGTGTAATTACAGGAAAGGAACCAACAAACTCCCCTTCGGGTTTCTCCTTCCCTGTATAAACTATTTTGTCACCTTCAACACCGATATAAAGATCGTCTAAAAATTTTTTACCGTCATGGACTTTTTTTCCGTGATAAACTTTCATAACTGACCTCCTGTCGATTTTAAATCAGTTTCCTGATCTCCTCGGATCTTGCTATGGTTGCATTATAACCCAATTCGAACGCATATTCACCTCTATCAAACTCAAAGAGTCCCAGTCCCGATGTGTCCGGCTCAATAAACACATCTGGAGGATAAAGATCGAGATTGTTCTGAATTATCGCTCCTTCCATGGCGTAAACAGAATAGAGTGCGACATTAAAAAAGTTCAAAGACGGAGATTTTATCCTGTTCTTCTGGATAAAATTCATAAAGGCATCCCTCAGACTCCTCTGTGGACTTGGTTGTTTTATCGAGTAGTGAACGAGTTCAGGCTTTTCACGGGTGAGAACATTAACAGCGACAACCTTTGTATATCCCAGCTTTCTGGCAACTCTAACAGGTACAGGATCAACGACTCCGCCGTCAACGAGCACCCTGTCTCCTGTAAATAGAGGTGTAAAGACGCCCGGTATGGCTATGGAAGCCCTCACTGCAAGATAAAGAGGACCACTTGTGATTACGATCTCTTCCCCGCTTAATAGATCAGTTGCAACAGCTGAAAATTTCTTACCTTTCAGATCTTCAATTCTAACATCTCCGTAAAATTCCTGTAAAAACTTCATAACATTTTTTCCGTCCGTAAATCCCGCAAGTGAGGGTTTGGGCGTGAAAAAGTAAGCTATCTTTCTCTTATCAACACTTCTGGCTATTTCGAGCATCCTCTCTGGTGTAGTTCCTGTAACATAGAAGGATCCAACAAGAGAGCCCATGGAGCATCCAATAACGATGTCAGGCTCAAAGCCTATGTCTTCAAGAGCCTTGAGCACGCCAATGTGGGCAAGTCCTTTGGCAGCACCGCCTCCAAGAACAAGAGCCTTCATTTCCCTTCCTGATAAAATTTGAGTGCCAGTTTGGCAGCAAGATAGGATGGTTCAGAACCGAGCATCTCAACACTATAGCCTTTAAGTCTCTTTATAAACATCCTGTGAAAGCTCGAATTTTTGAAGAGTCCTCCCGAAAGAAGCACGCGGGGAATTACATCGGTCTCCTCTCTAATTACTTCCAGCATTTTAACAAGGCCATCAATACCTTCCTCCAAAATTTTCTCGGCAACGGTATCGCCCTTGAAGTATGAGTCAAGAACAACGGGGAAAAGTTTCCCAAGCAGCCCGGGTTTATCTTTTTCAGCATAAAATTTTCCGATTAGTTCCCGGGGAGAACCTGCACCAAAGAACCTGAAGACCTCTTCCTGTAAGATTGTTCTGGGACCAAGTCCTTCGTAGGAATTGAGAGCTGCTCTTATTGCATTTAATCCAAACCAGGCGCCACTTCCAATATCACCGATTATGTAACCATAACCACCTTTTCTTATGACTTTTCCGTCTTTGAGCAGAGCAGCTGCTATTGAACCCGTTCCGGCTATCAAGACCATTCCAGGCTCACCTTCCCAGGTGCCGTAAAGCAAAATCTCCATGTCAGACATGACTTTCGTTTTTATGCCGGTTAACTCTTCAAGCACCATAGCTACCTTCTCTTTCTCGTACGGGAGAAAGACGCCTGCAACTCCAGCGACCATGTAAGCGTACTTTTCGAGCCTGTGTTCTTTCTTTATACGCTCAAGCGTATTTCTGACCTCTTTTGCGAAATCTTTCAGGTCACCACTCTGATAGTTAAAGCCGGACAACCGCACTCTATCAACAGTAAGCCTGTGTACGGATATCACCCTGACTTCTGTTTTTGTGCCGCCAGCATCAATACCTACAAAATATTCTTCCATAGTTGGGAAATTATAAGCTTCACCTTAGAGCCCATCCACTGAGGGTGTTCGAAAGATATTTACCGGTGATCATTTCCCTTTCATTTTGCAGAAAAACCTCTTTATCTCCCCTCCCGCCAGTGAGAAGATCAACCCAACCCTCTCCCACGAAATAGGATTTCACCGTCAACTTCTCTCCCGTTTTGCGGGAGGCTCACCACCTTCCCTTCCGCTTGCGGGAGTTCACCTACCACCTCCCCTCCCGCGAAGTGGGAGGGGATTGAGGGGAGGGCAATGAAAGCACCACCTGCTTTTCCCTGTCTAATCACTCTTTTGCCCCCCTCCTTAATCCTCCCCCACTTCGTGGGGGAGGGGTTTGAAAGAC
>CAZNDM010000062.1:0-92892 GCA_964571845.1 uncultured bacterium
GGGTTTTTCCGCAAAGTAAAGAAAAAGTAATTACCGGTGAATTTTCTTCTCGAACACATCCAACACTTGACACAGGAGGATTTTTAATAAATTCTTTGATCATGATTGAATACAGTAAACATTCACACAGTCTTCCACAGAAAACATTTCTGGTAGTGCTTGAAATATTTATCATTTTCCTTTCGTGGCAGATTATAAGAACAGGGGAAGCTGACCCTGTCCACAAGCTAATCCTGTTGACTTCCAATATCCTGATTTTTCTCTTCTATTTACCGACAATACTCGTTTTCGTTAGACGGGGTATTTCCTGGATGGAGGCGATGAATATCTCTCTTGCCTTTGGACTCTACTTTTTGGGTTTTCCTTACCTTGGAAGAAACACAAGATTTAGCCATGTTGATTTTGTAGGTCTTTTTATTATCATTTCAGGTCTTTTAATTCATTTTGTCTCAGAATTACAGAGACATAAATTCAAAAAAATACACCCTGGTAGGTTAATGACCAATGGACTCTGGAGCCTCAGTCGGCATATAAATTATTTTGGGGACCTTGTCTGGGTAACAGGATTTGCAATCTTAACCCGGAACCCCATCTCATTTATCATCCCTGTTATCCTTTTCATCTTCTTTTACTTTTTTAACATTCCCTTACTGGAGAAACATCTCGCAAACCGTTACGGGGAGGAATTTGAGCGTTACAAAAACAGTACCAAATCGTTGATTCCGTACATTATTTGATCATTTTCAAAAATTAAATTGTCCACCTATAAGAGCTGCCCATTCTTCACCCTTAATATTCGAAATAAGAACGTAATATTTCATGCTTACAACTATAAACTCAAAAATCGTGAAGTTATTGGATAAATCATGATACTGCCACATCGAATTTTACAATTATTCGGATTCCGCTGAGGTGGAATGCCAAGTACAAACGACTTTTTGATAGAATTTTTCAAATCAAAGTATTTTACAATTTGACCAGAGTTTTATATACTGAATTTTGTTAGAAAATCCCTGAAATATTGGGGATTATTCACCACACATCCTTGTCATATATCTGCGATATTTGCTTAATTATTCGTTTTCACATTCTAAACATTCTTGACATATTGTGTCACTATGGTTTAAAAAATTACCTGTTTACTAATTTTTAGGCTTGTCAAAAGGAGGTTGCGTATGAAAAAGTATGTGTATAAGCTACTTGTCCCGGTAATTGTGGGGGCTTTTTTGATGACATCCTGCGCAGAGAAAAAGCCTGTTACACAAGTAAAGGTAACACCTGAAGTTACTCAGAAGAAAGAAGAGGCTGAGTTGAAGGCAAAAGAGGCAGAGTTAAAACAGCGTGAAGCAGAATTGCAGGCATTACAGGAAAAACTTAAAAGAGAGAAGGAAGAGCTTGAGAGGCAAAAAGCAGAAGCCATGAAAAAGCAGGTAGTAAAGGAAGTTGAGAAACCCGAAAAGATCACAAATGTTCCGCCCTTCCCATCTGATGCTAAACCTGGTGAATGTTACGCCGTTGTATACATTCCGCCAAAATATAGAACGGAAAAAGTAAAAATCCTCGTCGATGAAGGTGGATTAAAAATCCGTACAAAACCGCCAGTTTACAAGTGGATCGAGAAAAAAGTCCTCATCAAGGAAGAGGGGGAAAAGAAAATCTGCCTCCCACCGGTTTACAAGACAGTGGTTGATTCCGTGCTCTTAAAACCTCCGTCTGAGAAAATCGTTGTTGTCAAACCTGCAAAATACAGCTGGGTCGAGGATTCTGTTATGGTGGAGCCAGCCCACACTGTATGGAAACGAGGCGAGAGGTTCCTGCCTGACGCCATTGCAAGGAAGTACGATCCAAACACCGGGGAAATCATGTGTCTCGTCAAAGTACCTCCTAAATACAAGAAAATCAAGAAGAAAGTTATGGTTGAACCACCTCTCACAAAAACCGTCAAAATTCCCCCTGTCTATAAGAAAATCAAAAAGAGGGTCCTGGTAAAACCCGCTGAGATAAAGATCGTTAAAATTCCTGCCGAGTATAAAACAGTTAAGGTAAAAGTCCTTGCAGAGCCGGCAAAAGTCGAAACGGTAAAGGTCGAGCCAAAATACAAATGGGTTACCCAAAAGGTCCTCGTTGAACCTGGTAAATACGACTGGGTCAGAGTCCTATGTAAGACAAACATGAGCAGGGACAAAATTGTAGAACTTCAAAAAGTTCTGAAAGAAAAGGGGTATTACAAGGGACCCATTGATGGAATATTCGGTCCTCTAACTTACGAAGCAGTTGTAAATTTTCAGAAAGACAACAACCTCGCACGCGGTGCTCTCACATGTGAGACCCTTGAGGTCCTGAAGATAGGCTGCAGGTAAGCACATTGGGAGGGGGTGGGGACCCTTTCCTCTTTTTTCATCTCCCGTACAATTTGCAATAACGCATGAAAATATATTAAAATAGCAGTGGACTGCCCCGGGGACACATTACAAAAACCCCCTGATGCTAACAGGGGAGGGAGGTCAAAATGCTCTATATCTTTGTCGCATCTCTATTTGCACTGAATGGATCCGGTCTGTCCGGATCAAAAACACCGTCTCCACTCCAGACACCGCAGAGTTACAGCCAGAGCCTTTACACAGGTAAAATCGTCAAAGCGATTTCTTCCTTTCCAAAAATGAATGAAAAACCGCAAGATTACATAAACATCCCGTTCATGAAATTACCTGAAGAGGACGAAGGTACGCCCGGTGAAATGACTCACAGATGGCAGTACATAGATCTGGATATTTCGCCTAAAACACCGGGCATCGTAAACCAATTTGAAGGAATTACCTACACTGGATGGAACCCTCCGGATGTACAGGTAGCAGCCAATTCGTCATACATAGTCGAAGTCGTCAACTCCTACATACAGGTATTCGATAAGTCGGGCAATCACCAATACGGGACAACGCTGTATTCTTTTTTCTCCTCACTGAATCCATCGGTTAATTTCGTCTTTGATCCGAAAGTCGCATACGACCCTTCTGGAAACAGGTGGATTGTTCTTGCACTCTACAGAAACTCTTCCAACCTCGACTCTTATTATTTTCTTGCCATATCTCAGACTTCTGATCCCACCGGTAACTGGTATTTTTACGCCCTTGATGCCACAACCAATGGTAGCACACCTACAAACACCTGGGCTGATTATCCGGGTCTTGGATTCAATGACTGGGGAATTTTCATAACATCCAATCAGTACACATGGACTGATACCTTCCAGTACTCCAAGGTCAGGATACTGGATAAGGCATCTGCTTACAACGGGACACTCTCATCATTCTATGACATCTGGGGCGTCTCTTTAGCCTCTTCCTGGAAACCTGCACAGTGTATGAGTTCAAGCTCAACTGAATACTTAATGCGAAGTTACTGGGGCAACTCCTCCATCATCAGGTTGTGGAAAATCACAGGTAACGCATCTTCACCGGCACTTTCATCAAGGTACGATGTCACAGTGAGAGCCTACCAGTTGCCGCCAGGAGCAAGTCAGAGAGGAGGCTCCGCATCGCTCGATGTCGGTGACTGTAGAATGCAGGATGTTACATACTTCAACGGTGTTATTTACGGGAGCTTTAACGAGCAACACCCTTCCATCAGTTCTGTGGTCTCAGTCAGATATCTTGAAATTGATACCTCAATGACTGTGATAAAAGATGTAACATTTGGAAACACCTCTATAAATTATTTTTACCCAAGGATTGCTGCTTCGTATAACTTCTCTGTATTAACCTGTGCGGCGAGCGGAGATTCCCTCTACGCAGGTTTTGTTTACACAACGAGGGAGCTCCCCTCAGGCACATTTTCATCATTTTCATGGGTCAGACAGGGATACGCGTACTTTTACCATCCGGACAGCTACGGGAGAAACAGATGGGGAGATTACTTCGGCGCCTATCTTGATCCCTCTGATTCAAGCGTATGGGTTGCTGGACAGTATGCAACCTCAAGTGGTAACTGGAGCACATACATCGCTCAAATCAAGGATACTGTCATATCCACATCACCTTATCTCGTGATAGATTCTATGTCCATTGATGACGACAATTCAGGAAACAGCAGCGGTAATGGCAACGGAATTGTGGAGTCCGGTGAGTCTATTGAAATGAAAATAAGACTCCTCAACACAGGTAATGCAACGGCAACCGGCGTCTCTGCTGTCCTGAGAACTTCTGATTCCACAATCACGATAACAGACAGCACTGAAACATACCCAAACATCTCAAGTGGCAACAGCGAATGGTGTTACTACGACTTTAACTTTTTCGTCAGCTCCAGTGCCACCACACACAACGCTGATTTTTCTATCTTTATAACAAGTGACCAGGGAAACTGGTCATATCCTTTCCAGATCCCCATCTATCAACCTTCAACACAGCCACCCCCACCTCCGTTCAATGTGGTCGCAGGGAATGGATTCAAAGATCTTGTCCCCATCACATGGAGTGATACCTCGGAGTGTCACATATTCAAGATCTACAGATCCCAGGCGTCCGGTGGTCCATACACTCTCCTCGACAGCATTGACATTCAATACAGAAACTATGCACCAAGCACAGACTATGTGGACACATCCGTTACACCAGGTGTGGAATACTTCTATGTTGTAACTGCCATTAAAGATGGACTTGAAAGTGGTTTTTCTGCTGAGGCAAGTTCCATACCATCAGACACAGGATGGGTCTTTCATTCCCCTTATAGCGATATACAGCCTACAATTGATGGAACCATCACATCATCTGAATGGGCAGACGCTGAAAGTTTGGTTATTTCCAATCCCTGGAACCCTTATCCAATAGTTATCAGGATAAAAAATGACTCGATCAGGGCATATTTCTCCATATCGGCTTACGGAGTAACCTTTATCGATGCTATCAACATGGGGTTTTACTACGACCTTGGAAACGACGGAATGTGGCCCCCTGACACTCTTGGCACCCTGGAAGGTGGTTTCTGGTTTAACCAGTACACTGGCTCACCCTATTACGGTTTTGTCCCTGTTTTTGGCAGTTATCCAGATTCACTCGATTTCGGTGAATATTCTCCAGTCCCTGGAGTTCAGTTTGAATATGACACCCTGAACGGCACTTACAGTGCCGAAATTTCTGTTGACATGCAAACGAGCCCGATGGCAACATTTCCTGGAGACACAATGGGTTTCTGGTTCTACTTCCTCGATTACATGGTTTACGATACCACCTACTATGGTTTCGGAGGCGTCTGGCCCTATGGAGCTGTGTGGACAGCTTCTCAAACCTACGGGGATCTAATCTTTGGTGACGCCGGACCTTATTCGTGTAACGACACTTTGCTCCTTTTGCCCGATACAACTGGTCCCGGTGGCTTCTCGGAAATCCCGATTCGGTTGATTAACCAAAACTCTGTTGGTGGAATTCAACTGACTGTTGGCTATGACACCACAAAACTGTCCGTGGACACGGTTTTGCTCGATACATCTCTTTCGAATTTTTCACTCAGTTTCAATGCCCACGGTGATTCGATAGCAATTATCCTCGTCTCTCTATCCGGGGACTCGGTATCCACCGGTTACCACAGTATTGCAAAAATTGTGTTCGATACTGATTCAACCATACCTCCAGGTGATTCCGTTTATGTCCAGCTACTAAATGCCACTCTCTCTGATCCTCAGGGGAACAATCTGCCCGTTTACTACGAAGGAGCCTGGATCTTTGTGTTTGGCATGAAAGGGGACCTCAATCAGGACGGAGTCGTCAATGTCCTCGATGTGGTCCGGGCTATAAACATCGCCCTTGGAAGATCTCCTGCTCCTTCCTCATACGAGCAATGGGCTGGTGATATGAACGACGACGGGACCATAAATGTCCTTGATATCGTTGCAATAATCAACCTCTCTCTCGGAGGTTCGAAAATAGCAGGAGTTGAGGGAGGCACAGCGGATTTGAGAATAGAAAACGGAGATGTCGTACTGAACACGACAACTCCTGTCGCCGGTATCCAGCTTGAACTCACCGGAAGGATCGAGGACCTGCGCTCAAATATTCCCGGAGCAGATGTTTATTCCGAGTCATCCGGGGATCACACAAAGGTCATAATTGTTTTCACCAATGGAGGCGCACTACCAGCAGGTGAGAGTAATATTCTCCAGATTAACGGCAATGCAATTATCAGGAACGCAATAGTTTCAGACCCCGAGGCACATAATGTAGATGTAAATGTTGAAATACCAGATTTAATGCTCAATCCAGTTAATCCCAATCCGGCGAACAGATCAGGAACTTTAAGTTTTGTACTGCCGGATGAGATGCATGTAAAACTGAGAATTCTGGATGTGAGTGGCAGAGTACTTAAGGAGCTCGAGAACAGAAAGCTTGGTGCAGGAACACACAGTGTTAAATTTTCGGATTTGAGGCCAGGAGTTTACTTTGTGGAGCTTGTAGCAGGTGGTAAGAGGAGAATAGGAAAGTTTGTGGTGAGATAAAGTTAGGGGGCGGGGCGTGCGAAGCGCGGTGCGCTTCGCACGCCCCGCCCCCGGAGGTCTATCAAAATGAAAAAATTACTTTTATTCACTATTTTCTTCGGCTTTCTCGCCGCACAGAATACCGTAACCGTCATGGATACCTCATCTCAACCCGGAGATACGATACCCGTGAGAATCACACTTACCAACTCTAACCCCGTCGGAGGTATTCAGTTCAGCCTTCACTTTGACCATTCTGTCGCCTCATTCGTAGATTTTCTTCCCGGAGATAACCTCCCCCAGGAATTTTCCATCAGTTACAACGATACAGGTGATTCAGTAAATGTAATGATCGTCAGTTTCTCGGGAGATTCCATTCTCCCCGGTGATCGGGAAATTCTCAGGGTAGTCTTTCGAGTGAATTCAGCTGCGGTAAATGGGGATTCAACCGTTATCAGTGCTTCAAACCTTGTGATCTCCTCACCGTCAGGTGGTGTCCTGTCCGGAACATTCAATCCCGGGGTACTGAGAGTCTTTGAGACTCCGAGAGTTTTTATAACGATCCTGACAGATACAACAGGTTCGGGGATGAGGGCATGTGTTCCTGTGAATTTGTCTAACGTTGATTTCGTGGGTGGATTTCAGTTCGCTGTCCTATTCAACAGTTCAAAGCTAACCTTTGATTCAATCGTTTCTGGTTTACCACAGCCTTTCTCCCTGAGTTTCAACACTTTTCAGGATTCTGTTACAATTCTCGGCGTAAGTTTATCTGGAGATTCTCTGTCTCCTGGCGACTGGACCGTCGGGTACCTCTGGTTTACTGTTCAAATCAGTGTTTTGCCAGATGATTCTCTGTATCTTAACATAAACTCAGTTATTGTATCCGACCCTTCGGCTCATCCTATTCCTGCACAGGGAATCTCTGGATATGTGGGAATTTTTCCAGATCCACCGTCTTTGATTGAGCCTCAGGACAGCTCAATCTTCAATTATCAGAATTTGAGGATAACCTGGAGCAGTGTAATTGGAGGACAGAACTACAACCTTCAGATTGCTCTGGATACCTCGTTTACAGACATAGTTGATTCAATCTGGACAAATGACACGATTTACATGTTCACTCCTGCGTTTGACACAACATACTACGTTCGAGTTAGAGCCTCATCCATGAGGGGCTACACAGGGAACTGGTCAGATATGGTCAGGTTTACTATTGATACACAGGCACCTGCATCTCCACAGCTCATTAATCCCACGGGTGGCGAATGGATCACAGCTGAGCCGGTACAATTTGAGTGGACGCCTGTGATGCTTAAGTCAACCCCTGTCTGGTACATTATCGAGTTACAGGGGGTAATAACGGATACAGTGGATACAGCCTTTTACGAATTCACATTGCCTGAAGGTCATTATTTATGGCGGGTGAAAGCTTTTGACCTGGCGGGGAACCAGTCAGACTGGAGTTTACCCGACTCTTTTGGCGTGGACATGACTCCACCGTCGATTGATTCTGTTACTGGAATTGCTGATACAAACATGTTCTTTGGTCCATGGGATGTGCATGCAGTTATCGTTGACACTACAAGTGGTGTGGAAAATGCCTGGCTATTTTACAGATACTCAGAAACCAGGTTTGACTCAACTGCTATGTCTGGGTCTGGAGGCAACAGATGGACTGGAACAATCCCGGCATTGAGTGACTCTGCGACAAGGGTCATATCTTACTTTATCAAAGCCCATGATTACGCAGGATTTGAGAGTGTGAGTGATACATTTTCATTTAATGTCGTTCAGATCGACGAAACACCTGAGAATACGCTCAAGATAGGGAGTATTCGGAGTCTTGGCTCCCGCGTAATGGTAACCTTCGTTGTGCCTCATGACATGCAAATTCAGTTGAGATGTTTTGATGTTACAGGTAGAGTTGAATTAGAAAAAATCCTGAATCTCTCAGCAGGTCGATCAGAGCACGAATTCAGACTATCAGCCGGTATCCATTTTATCGAAATCAGACACACTAAAGGAGTTATTCGATCCAGATTTGTTAGTTTTTAACCTCCTTTTTGAGGTTTGAGTACCTGGTTCAGTTCTTCGTCAGACATCATTTTGTGGAGAATGGATCTTTGCGAGCCGGTTGCCTGGAGAGTTCTGTATGTCTCCTCAACGACACTCGCGGTCATACGAACTGCGGCGGTAGGGAAAAATACTGCGTTGTAACCCATTTCTTTCAAATCGTCTGCTGTCAGATAGGGACTCAGTCCGGTTTCCGTCATACTCGCAGACAGGTGACCTGATACATTCTGCCTGAAGCTCAAAAATTCGTCTCGTGAAATGAGATTGTCAGCTGAGACTACATCTGCGCCTGAATCACTGTAGATTTTTGCTCTTTCAATAGCGTCTCTCAGTCCCTCTGAAACTCTTGATGTAGTTTTTGCAATGACCATGAGTCTTTTTCTGCTCTCGATCACGACCTGTATCTTCTCTTTCATCCTTTCAGCTGGAAGAAGTCCCCGGTAATCAGTTCTGTCGTCAATGACAACTGCGGCAGCACCTGCCATTTCAAGCATCTGCACGGCATAGCCCAGATTGGGTAAACATGTGTTCAGATCTACAATAACAGGTAGGTCAGTGGCAGAGTAAATGCATCTGACAACATCAACGATCAGATCAGTGGATAGAATCTCAGGATGATGAAAGCCGTGGATTATGGTGAGGGCATGTGATGATAGATATAGGGCTTTGAAGCCGTGTTTTTTTGCAAATAAAGCAGACAGGGTATTGAAAACACCAGGGGCTACTACAAACTCTCCGATCATGTTTTTTAGTTTTATACCCGCATCGAGCTCCCTCACCTCAAATACACTCATGTTAAAACCTCCCGGGAGATTTTAAAATTATCATATCAGATTCTCCCCCACTGCTGTACAAGCCAGCGGATTTTTTGATGCAGGTAATGTATCATTTTGGGGAAAGTTTAGGTGTGTCTGATAAGTTCTGAGCATGAATTAACTTATATGTCTTTAACATCGGGATGTCAAATTCTATAAGGAGGGCGTTCGAAAAAATTCTTTTGGTGTAAAAGGAACATTTTTTAACTTCCTCCTGAGCGTTTAGTACTGTGGGGAAAACGCTCACCGTATCCCCAGGATACATCAGCACTGTGTGGGGGACACTTATTAATCTACTCCCCACAAGACGGATGTCCTGTGGGGAAGGAGCAATGAGTGGTTCCTCTGCCCTCCCCTTCCCCCCTCACGTAAAGCTGGAGGGGAGTCGGAAGCACCTCTCCCGCAAGCGAAAAGAGAGGTCGCAACCTGGATTCTCGCAAGTAGAAGGGGAGATTCTAAATGATCTTTCTCACATAGTTAGAAGGGAAGTTAGGTATAATATTTTCCACGAAATGGATTTCGCAAGCATGAGGTGGATTTTTCCACAAAGTAAAGGTCAAGTATCAACTTGTAAAATTTTTTCGAACACCCTCACCTCTATAAGTTGTGAACCAAAAACAGTGAGCGCTTCCCTGTAGCTGTAGAGAAAGGAATCAAGAGCAGGGCGAAAGATTATTACCTTATCAATACTTTCGTGCCATAGGATGGAAATTGATAACCCAAAAGTGCTTTTAAATCGAAAGTATTACTTTCAGCAGTAACGCAATCTCGGAGGAGAGATTTTGCAATGCTAAAGAAAGAAAACCAAAATTACATTTTTTCTCTAAAGCTGATTTGCAAACAGACCAAACTCCATAAGGGTTTTGTAATGATCCCTGCGTGCAGTTAAAAAAAAAGATTGCAATAGCTTTTTGTAAATTATGGCGCATGTAAAATTTTACAGGTCAATTTCGCACTCTATCTTGCTGGTCTCGCAGAATTTCCATGCCTTTTCAGCGATCAATTTATAGAAATCTTTACTCCGTTTTTTAACAAAAGAATTGTAGTTCCAGCGGGCGATTCTGATTTTATCAACGAACTTCAGCCTGTTAAGGAGATTTTCAATGTTAACAGATGTGGGATCGATCTCCGGGACCGGGTAGGGCTCTATGTTCACCCATGTGTTGTAGCCGTATCTGTGCAATTTCCAGAGTGATCTGATTCTGAGCTCGTAAGGGGCAGAAAAGGGCTCAAACTTTTTCTTAAACCCGGGATTGAGGGAAACAATTGAGATGCCAAAAAGATTGATTCTCTTAAATCTCGTATCCATAAGCTCTTCCGGGTAGTAGCCTTTGGTCAGGGTTACAACTCTTATACCTCGTGAGTTTAGTAATTCGATTATGGAGAGGGTAAGATTCTTAACTTCTGTGATCAACTCTCCCTTCCTGTGGTCATACATGAATGGGTCTGTGGTTAAAGAGAGGTGGACCTCTTCAGGATGGTATTTCAATAGTTCTTTTTCGAGGATTTTGAGTGCATTACAAACGATCCTGGGTCTGATCCATTCACCGTAATTTTTCACTCTACCAAATGAGAGTGCCATTTTGAAAGCGTAACAGGGATAAAGACATCCGTGGGCACATCCCTGCACATGATTTATAGCCCACATACCTATTCTGGAACGGTAGAGGAGAGTTTTTCTCGGAACACATTTATCGCTGTGTTTAAAGATTTCCAACTGCCTCATTTCAAAAATTATACATCAGTGGATTTTCTGACTCCCAAACGAGGTGAGACTTCTTTAAAATTTTTACATGTCGAGAGAATACCCTGAATTTCCCGTCATTTCAGTTGGCGGGCTTGTCGTCAAAGGAGACAGATTTTTGCTTGTAAAAAGGGGGAAAGAGCCACTTAAAGATGTTTGGACACTACCCGGTGGAGCGGTTGAGGTAGGCGAGTCCTTGAAAGAGGCAATTGTCCGAGAAATCTTTGAGGAGTGTGGTATTGAAGTGAGACCTCTCGGAATTATTGAAGTTTTCGAACAGATTTTCAGGGACACAAAGGGTATAAGGTTTCACTATGTGATTGTTGATTTTCTCCTCGAGTATGTTTCAGGTGAGGCACTTCCATCTTCGGATACTGCTGACCTTGCATGGGTAACTCCAGACGAGATGGAAAAATTTTCGCCTCCTGAAAAGGCAGTCGAGGTCATTTCACGGGGACTTGAGGTATTCAGAAAATTGAAAACTCATCCAGATACTCTTCTGCCGTTTATAAAGGTTGAATGAACTTCGAAATCTTCAGAAATTCTATCAATTTCGACAAAATCTGCCACCATACCGGGTTTTATTTCTCCCTTTATATCCTCTTCGAATGAAAAGTATGCACCCTGACGCGTATAGAGATCTATTGCCTGTTCAAATGATATTCGGTACTCGGGAATGGGATGATTAATAGCCCCTGAAATGCCATAAGATGGAGAAGGGGGCATGGCATCGGATCCGAAGGCTACCTTGAGACCGTGGTTAAGCATTTTACCAAATGGATTATTCAGTTTCCATCTCCTTTCGCCGAGATACGCCCTGTACATACCCTCCTGGCCACCCCACCTTTTCACAAAATTCGGCTGAGCAGATATGAGTATTCCCATGACTCTGGCGAGTTTGATATCTCCGTCTTCGGGGAATTCGAAATGCTCAATCCTGTGTCTCAAGTAGTTGCCACCTGGGAGGGTATTTTTAAAGGTATCAAGAGCAGTTCTGATGGCTCTTGTGCCGATGGCGTGTACCAGTAATTGCAAACTGGCCTCCTGTGCCTTCTCCACAATTTTTCCAAATTCATCGACATTGTAAAAAAGTTTTCCTTTCGTCTTTGTGTCAACATATTCATCGAAAAAGGCGGCAGTCCTGCCACCAACTGATCCATCCATAAAGACCTTGATGCCCCCAATTCTAAGCCGTTCGTTTCCAAAGGATGAGTGAATTCCCAGATCAACGAGCTTTTCCATGTCTTCGAGGTAGAAGTTCAGATAGACTCTGATCTTCAGAAGTCCGGCAGCATCAAGCTCCTGATAGGCTTTGAACACCCGTGTATTCCCAAATTCGTGGACAGAAGTAATTCCAAGTGAGAGCATCTCTTCCTGAGCCGTGAGTATAGCAAGCTTTATCTCCTCAAATTGAGGCGGAAAATACTCGTTGATTTTAAGTGGAACCTCTTCAACGAGAAGTCCGGATTTACTGTCAACCCCGGGAGTCTTACGGGGAAGAAGTTTTAAGGCAGCAGAGTTTGCAATGGCGATGTGGCCACAAACTCTTCTCAAAATCACAGGCGTGTTCCCCGTAACCCTGTCGAGCTCTTTTTTTGTTATAAACCGATTCTCCTTCCACCTGCTCTGGTCAAACTCTTCGAAGATCACAGGTGGTGAGTATGATCCCCTTTTTATGGTTTCTGAGATAAATTCCAGCGCTTCATCTATACTTTTCGTCTCCTTCAGGTTGGGTCTTGAAACAAAGAGACCATACTGCCAGAGATGGGTGTGGGCATCGATGAAACCTGGGAGAACGATCTTGAGCTCCTTATCAGGTTTCTCGAATTCTGGAGGTTCTACAAAAAAACCATTATCAACGGCGAAAGTAAAGTCTTTAACAAATTCACCGTTCACAAAGGCATATTTTGCTTTGAATATCTTCATCCTGGAAAACTTATGTAATTCAGGGGATTTACAGGGCGCCCATTCTTCCAGATCTCGTAGTGGAGATGGGGACCCGTTGATAAACCGGTATTCCCCACGAGACCAATGAGATCGCCTTTTTTCACAATGTCTCCGGGTTTTACAAATACCTTTTCCAGATGCCCGTAAACGGTCTTATAGATGTCACCGTGGGATATTACAACGAGATTGCCGAACCTTTTGTTGAATGTAACTTTAACAACAATTCCGTTGGCAGGTGCGATTATCGGTGTCCCTGTCTGAGCTGCAATATCAACGGCTCGGTGTGAGGCAGTAAAACCTCTTGTAATAACGCCTTTTACAGGCATCCCATAGGGTGTGTAAATATTGGCCTTCTCCGCCTTTTCTATCTCTTTTTCGATAGGTTCAGAAGCCTTGATGGTTGAGCGTGTCTTGACACTCGCCTTTCCGCTTTTATTACTTACCCTCGAAGCAAGCTTTTCCACATCAAAGGGGGGTGGGGCGTTCTGGACGCCCAGCATGTTTTCCACTTTTTTTCTAAACTCAGCCATCTCCTCGAGTTTTTTCTCAAGTGCAACTATCTTTTCATTCTCCTTTCTCAACCTCTGATTTTCTCTGAGTACAGAGTGAAGCCTTTTCTCGGTCTTGATATACCTGTAATGTACGAAAACGGCACCTGCGACGACAAAAGCTGTTAAAACACTCAAAAATACGAAAAATTTAAAAAGCCATAACGGGACAAACTTGTTGATGACCTTTCTCTTTGTAACAATTATTATCTCGTAGCCTTCTTTCATCGCTTAAATGGTAATTTTTTAAACGGGAAACATCAAACTGTGTGAAGCTTCCGGCTATAACCTCTGATGAAATCAGACGCGCTCATAACCCTTTTCCCCGGCGGTTGGATCTCAAGGATCTCAACCTGCAGATCAGTGGCTTCAACGAAAAGTCTATCTTCCCGTATATGAACTGTCCCGGGATTCCCTCCCATCTTCTCTGAGACCCGTGCCCTTAAAATCTTGAGTTCAAGGGGACCGATCTTCCCCTTTGCCCCTGGTTTGTACGAAAGGGCGTTGATCCTGCATCTTATTTTCTCGGCAGTTTCATTCCAGTTTATGTACAACTCATCTTTGGTGATTTTTGGAGCATAGGATGGAACCCCGGTCTGGGGAACAGGCTGCCTGGTTCCATTCTTTAAAGGCTCGATATTTTTGAGGGTCAACTCAACGCCAATGTGAGCGAGCCTTACCATGAGCTCTGTTTTTATTTCTGTTTCACCGATTTCCAGAGTAGCCTGGTCCACTATGGGACCGGTATCAAGCCCCTCGTCCATAACCATAAGGGTAACCCCTGTCTCTCTATCGCAGTTCATCATAGCTCTCTCAATAGGAGCAGCTCCTCTGTATCTGGGGAGTAGCGACGGATGGATATTCAAAGGATAATACCTGGGTAGTTCGAGCAAGCCTTTTTTAAGAATCTTACCATAGTCAGAGAGTACAATAAAATCGGGAGAGAGATCTTCGAGGAGGCTGAGAAAATCCTGCCTGTTTGGATTTTCCGGTTGAAAAACTCGAATGCCCGCTTCAAGAGCGGTTTTTTTTATTTCAGGATCAAGGAGTTTTCGACCTCTGCCCCTCGGACGGGGTGGTAATGTTACAAGTGCCTCAAATCTGACGCCTTTCTCGATAAAAAAATTAAAAACGAGATTGGCGAAATCGCCTGATCCAAAGAAAATCAGCCCACGGAATGTCTTTGCTGACTCCATTCCCTCAACAGTTTTGCCCGCTCATCAGGTGGCAGGTGATCAATAAATAGAACCCCGTCAAGGTGATCAAGCTCATGTTGAATCACGCGGGCAAAAAGTCCATCTGCCTCAAATTCCCTTTCGATGAGCTTTTTCCTGCGTAAAATCAATGTCCTGACTACTATCTTCTCAGGTCTGATCACATTGGCGTAGAGTCCGGGTATTGAGAGGCAACCCTCCTCAAATTCAGATTCACCATGCTTCTCAACTATTACCGGATTCACAAACACCATGGGTTTTTTACTTATCTCGAGGTACTCTGTATCAACAACAAAAAGTCTTATCGACCTTCCTACCTGAGGAGCTGCAAGCCCGATACCGTTAGCCATTTTCATTGTAACTTCCATTTTCCTGGCAAGTTTTATTATCTCGTCCGTCAAATCCTCAACAGGTTGAGCTTTCTCACGGAGAACCTTATCTCCGAGAATTCTTATGGGAAGAACTTCCTTCTTTTCCCTCATTTCTGCTCTTTCTTTTCCTCCTGAGCCTCGGATTTTAGAACTCCTCTGATTGCTGATTTTTCAACCTTTATAACAACACTCTGATTGCTATTTCCCACCTTTACCTGTCCCACCTTCAAGTTTACGATATTATTGTCGATTTTTTGGATCGTTCCTATTATGCCACCAGATGTTATAACTCTATCCCCATTTTTCAACGCTGCAAGCATCGCCTTTCTTTTCTTCTCTGCCTTTGACTGTGGATAAATGAGTAACAGGTAAAAAATGACAAAGATAAAGATCAGGGGGAGTAGGGCTCTGAAGATATCACCTCCTCCCTGCTCCTGTGCGAACAGAGGTGCAAATATAAGTAATGGCACTAACTTCTTCATACTTTTCATCTCCTTTTCAAAATTCTTCTCCAATTGTTATCGTATGTACCCAGTTTTGAGAAAAATCCCTGAAATCCGTGGGTTTTGCTATATTGTACATCAAAACCCCGATCCCAAGGTTTAATCTGATGCTGAAGCCATAATCGCCCTTCAGGTCGTTTAGTTTAAAGCCGCCGGAATCCCTTGTGAAGGGCTTAAATTCCTCGTTTACATCCCAAGTTGCACCAAGATCCAGAAAGAGTGCCCCCCGGACACTCTCAAGCTGAATGGGTAACGGGAATGCGATTCTCAGAAGATCAATAAATGGCACCCTGAGCTCAAGATTCATCAAAAACGCGTGAGTTCCGTAAAAACTGTAATAATCATATCCTCTCAGCGTACCGGGACCTCCGAGATAAAAGTATTGCGGATTTTTACCGCCCGATTGACCGTACACGATACGGGAGGCGATCAAAGATCGTCGGGTAAGCCTGATGTAATGCCTGAAATCTATGAAAGCAAGATTATATCCGAGGTCCTTATGGTAAACATAATCGAGTTCAGCATGATACCTCGTTCCAGCCAGTGGCCCCATATAAGAGTAAAGGGCATTGTCAAAGGTGAAGCCAAGGTATGCGTTAACAGGCCATATACTCCCCCACTCCACCGGAAACTCAAAAGGATAGACATACCTGTAATAGTAAATCCTCTCAACACCCACACCTGCCTCAAGTCTCTTGAATTTATCAAATGGATACCTGATCTGCCCCATCAAACCGTTCGTTTTATAGACAATCACCTCTGTGGGCGAGACATAACCCGCGCTCCAGTATTGATAAAAAGAAATCCCGTAATCTGTTCTCCTCGGAAGATGAAGGTAGTCAAGCTCAAAATTCGAGTTGGACAGATCCCTCGTCAGATCAGAATAAAAAATGAATCTGTTGTCGCCCAACTCGTCTGAAACAGAGATGGCAAATACTCCGTTGATTCCAAAGGCACTTGAATATCTGACCACACCCGTTACCCAATCTGCTGTAAAGTAAATCTTGTACTCTTCCTCTTCTGCTGAACTTATCGTAGAAAATTCGACTTTCTTAAAGGCAACCCTCTCGAGTTTTATGGGTGTTAACTCCTCAAATGGATCAGCAAGCACATAGATATCCCACCCACTATCCCACAGTAATGAAAAAACCAGTTTATCTTTTGACCAATCAGGGGTCTTTATCCCCGTGATATAGTGCGTAACAAGCCTGGTCTCCCCGGTTTTGAGATTCATTAGAATGAGATTGAAACTATTGCCAGCATTGCCCACAAAAGTTAAAGTGGTGTCATCCAGCAGAGCAGGATCGCTCAATTTTCCAGAATACTCGGTTAATCTCTGAATTTCACCATTTTTGTAAAGAAAAACTGCATAACTTCCATAGTAAAAAGTTGATGAATCTGTCAGCTCGTTCCTGTCCGATACAAAGACAATTCCCCTGCCATCAGGAGAAAACGCGGGATCATGGTCATCAAAGACATCGTTTGTGAGTGCTTTTAGTTCGCCAGTTTCTGTATCGAGCAAATAGATATCCGATTGCCCGTTCTGTAATCCTGTAAAAACCACCTTCTTCCCATCAGGCGACCACTTTGGCTTGTACACGGCGTCAAGACCTGGCCTGTATGTTCTAACAATCTTCTTCCTTTTCACATCCAAAACATGTATCACATCGCCCTTTGTTGATCTTGCAGAAAAAACGATAAACCTGCCATCAGGAGAAAAATCGAGTCCCGGCTTTAACAGATGGATATTTTCAAGTGAAGGCGTTTTCTCAGCTGTAACGAGTTTTTTTATCTCCTTTCCAGTTGCAACTGAATAAAGATAAATCCCGGTGTATCCACCTCTGTCAGAAACTGCAGCCAGCAGGCTTCCATCCGGAGAAATTGTAGAGGCGATGTTGAAATAACTACCCTCCTCAATGTGGTTGGTGATTCTCTTGCCTCGCCAGGGGATTTCAACATTCTTGACAGCAGGGTAATAGATTTTCTTCAGATAAAGGAGAAATTGTCTGTCGAACTCCTCAAGGGGCATGTTAAAGGTCTTTTTTACTGCTCCCTCAAGACTCCCTTTGAATTTCATTGAGTGGAAAAACTCACCAATTTTATCCCTTCCAAACATTTCGTCAATAAATCTGTATATCGCCTGCCCTTCCTTGTAGTCAATGTATCCATACACATTACTAAGTTCTTCGATGGACAGGATCTTATCGTTTATGACGAGGTCTTTGATGTAAATATCAGCCTCATCGTCCCATCCCTGAGAAAGATACTCTGCCATCCCTTCCATAACCCAGAGGGGAATTCGAAATGACGATGCTGTTGAAATCGGGCTTTTAAAGCCTTTGAAAAGGATGTGATACTGAAAAACATGAACGAGCTCGTGGGCAAGTACATGACGAAAATCATCATAAGAGCCTGTGAATGGGACAACAACACGGTTTTTGAAAACCTCGGTAAATCCACCTACACCCTCCTCTATCAGGTCAAGGATAACATTGGTCTGTTCAAAATCATTCTGACATCTGTAAATGATGACCGGGGTTTTACCTTCGATCTTAACTTTCAGGATTCCTGAGTATTTTGTATAGTAATTTTCGAGGACAACTCCGGCAAATCTTGCCAGATTTTCTTCACCTTCGTAGTTAAAGATCTTAAAGTGCTGTGTTTCAAGCACTTTCCACTGAAAATCTTTATACTGAACCTTATTTTTGCCAAAGGAGTAATACTGGGAGAAAAGGAGAGCAACTGCAATCAGGAAAGACATAATCAGTCGTAAAGGACAGTATCAGGGATTATGTATTTAATTGGATTGATGGGCCTCCCCATTACTCTAACTTCATAATGGAGGTGTGGACCAGTGGAACGGCCCGTGTTTCCAACATAACCGATAACCTGACCGCGTCTCACAAACTGTCCCTGTCTAACAGCTGATCTGCTACAGTGTCCGTATCTCGTTGTAACTCCGAATCCGTGATCAATTTCAATCATCAAACCGTAGCCTTTAACCCACCTGACACTCTTAACAATCCCATCTGCAGGTGCAACGATTGGCGTTCCTTCCGGCGCTGATATATCAATTCCGTCGTGATGCTTTATCTTTCCAGTAAATGGATCCCTTCTGAAACCGAATGGTGATGTCAAAATACCACTTGTGGGATATATTGATGGTGTGTGTCTTCTCAATTTTTCGTCCCTTGCAAGTTTATTGTGGATCTTTGAGAGACTTTGAAGTTCATAATCCGAATATTTGAGCATACGGTTCAACTCAGTATCCAGATTGAAAAGGTCTCTATCAAGCGAGTCTTTAGGAATCTCAAGAGTTCCACCTATACCCATCTGCTTCTGGGCAGGCGGAATCAATGGCAATTCAGCAATGGTTCTGAGCTTATTGTCCCACTCATAAATCTGGTCCAGCTTTTTCCTTATAACAGCGACCTTATCCTCCATCTGTCGGAGGCTCTCTTTTAATTTTTTATTCTCACTCTCCAGTCTCACCTGTTTTTTGTAATCTAATTCCAGCGTAACATACCTGTAAGTTGCAAAGCCCAGAACACCGATAAAAATAAACAATGCAGTGAGAAAAGAATAAATTTTCAATGGAGTGAGTTTTATCTCTCTTGGTGTAGCATGAGGGTCGGATGGTACTATTTTTATGTCGTATTTAATCTTTTTCATAGCAGGATGAGCCAACCTTTAGTTTAAAATCGGCTTTTTATAATGTCAAGCTACAAGCCCTTTTCCACAGATGCCAAAATTTTAGATAACAAAAAGAAGAGCACCCAGCAGGAATGTATAATATGCAAAATAGTGGAGTTTTCTAACAAGGACCACCCTTTTCAAAATCATGATTGCCAAAAGACCTGAAATTAATGCGGAGAGAAAACCAACAATATAGCCGTAAGAAAGTGCACTTCCGGACAGATCCTTTACTTTGAGAACTGCGGCGCCTGAAATGGCAGCAATAGACAGGAGAAATGAAAATGAGAACGCCCTTGACGGCTTAATACCAAGTAATAGTGCTGCTGTAATCGTCGCCCCCGATCGCGATATCCCTGGCAGGATGGCAAACGATTGTGCAATACCGATTAATAAAGCATCCCTGAGCGTTATCCTCTCCCGCTCACCCCTTGTCCACCTCGTTGTCAGAAGTATGAAGCTATTTAAAAGAAAAAAGTACCTGACCCAATTGACCGACTCAAAAAGTCCCTCGATAACATCACCCAAAAGAACACCTACCACTCCCGCCGGTATTGTTCCCACAACTATCAATAGCAGAGGCTGCTCGGTGAAGGAGTATCTCCTGAATTGAAAAATTTCAAGAATATCACGCCACAGGTATATCACAACAGCAGTAAGGGTTGCGACATGCAGGAAAACCTCAAATGTTATACCCGGAAAATGGACATTGAGGAAATTTTCAAAAACAACGAGATGACCGGACGATGAAATTGGTAAAAATTCTGTTAATCCCTGAACCAGGCCGAGAAGAAAATACTTCAATTAAGAAATCTCCCCGAGTTCCCTCTTTAATTTCGTTATTTCGTCCAGCAGTTTTCTGATCTCACCTTTAAGGGACCTCAGAAAAGTCTTCAGGGCACGATTGTAAAAATCCGCGTTGTGTATGTCTCTCAACTGATAACTGATCTTTTTAAGATCCTCACCACTATCCTGAAGAGCTTTAACTATGAGGGCTATCTGAATATCTCTGCGAGTATATCTTCTCTTTCCACCCTTCCTGACAGGCTTTAAAAGTCCATGCTCCTTCTCCCAATACCTCAATTGTTCAGGCCTTACCCCCACAATCTCAGCCACTTCTGATATCTTCCAGTAGAGTTTTTCCGGGATGTCTTGCATTCCATAAAGAGTATAACTACGAAGCCTTACGGTCAAGTAATTCTTCTGTTAAGTGCGAATAAAGCATTCTGTAAAGCCTGAAATCTTTCATTATTCTCCTGACATAATTCCGTGTTTCCCGAAATGGAATAAACTCAACAAATAGCTGGGGATCTGCTGAGATTCCCATGCTCCTGTACTTCTTTATCCATCTATCTACTCTCTTTTCACCGGCATTATAGGCAGCAAGAGCAAAAACAGGGTTACCCTGATATCTCTCCAGCAGGGAATTGAGATACTTAACACCAATCTCTATGTTGAAGTAAGGATCAAAGAGTTCATCCAGCTTAACTTTTCTACCTGCAATTCTTGAGGCTGTTGACGGCATCAACTGTGCTATACCCACAGCTCCCGCTGGTGACACTGCCATGTGGTTAAAATGACTCTCCTCTCTCAATAAAGAGACAAAGAGAAATGGCTCATCTGTCCTGCCCTCGATAAAAGACCAGTAGGCAAGAGGGAAACCAAAAATCAAGCTTTTCCTGCCCTGCTCGAGCTTCCTGTATCTCTTGAAAATCTCAACTGTGAGATTATCAGCACCTGTAAGATAGGCAAATTCTACACACTCCTGAAGTTCACACTTCTTCAAAGATCTCAAGGCGTAGTTATTGAGTCCGAGTAATGTGAAAATGTGGTATCTGTCCCAGTAAGAATCTGGCTTATCGAGAAACTTCCCATTCTTCTCTATCATCGGGATGAGAATTGAATCCACATCGGGCAACTTCTTCTCTCCATTGGTTATCCATGTAAAGTAAGAAAACGGATGAGCCTTTATGAGCGAATCCCTGTAGGCTGAAACCCCAGAAATTTTGTAAAGCCAGAACAATGCCTGAGCACGCGCAAAGGAATCCCTTGTTTTTAAAGATCTTTTGAAGAAATCAATTGCTCCCCTCTTCTCCCCATAAATCATGTATGTCAGTCCCATACGCATCAAATACTCAGGAGAACCTATACCATGAGGAATTTTTCTCTTCCACTTTTTAAAAACGTCCGGATGGTTTATAAAAATGAATGAAAGCTCGTACGACGCATAGGCGCGGTATTTCCCGCTACCTTTAATAACTCTCAAAAATAGGGGCACTGCTTTTGACAGTTTCCTTTTCTTCTCGTATGAAAGTGCGACATAGTAAAGGAGTGAATCGGGGACAAGCCCCTTTCTGTACAGTTTTAGTAACTTTGAATAATACCCCGCCCTGTAATAGGCTATTGTCAGATAATGATACTTCTTCGATAGCTTCGACTTTCTCAGATACTTTATTGCTCTCCTGTATTTTCCTCTGTAAAAAGCGCACAATCCCTTGTAAAAAGTATATCTTCCGCTGACATACCTGATCACTTTATAAGCAAATGGACTCTTGTAATAACGAGTTACAAGTCTCACAGCTATACTGTCAGCTGCGGATTTCTGCTTTTTGAACCTTTTTATGTTGTGTAAGTAATAAAGAGCCTCTGCTCTATTTGCATAAATTTTCAATCTTCGTCTGTAAGTCCTAAAGATTTTTTCGTAGTCAGCATAATCTCCATCAGAGTACATAAACCGCAAAGCCTGCATTATTGCCCTTTCAACAAAGGGACTCTCAGGATACCTCTTTGCAAGGATTTTTAAATCAACCGGTATGTAAGTCTTTCTCTGGAGATCAATATTTTTATTGATCCTCAGGTAAAGCAAGAAATCTCCCAGATCAGGGTATCTTGTGAGCCCTCTTTCGACAAGCTCATAAAAAACACTGTCACCAGCAGGGGTATTGTAGGCAGAGTAGAGAAACGCAAAAAATTCCGGTTTTTTAAGAGATCCGGTTCTTGTAGAAAAATACTGATAGAGGATCTCGTACTCCCTCATCCTGAGGAGTGATACAGTGAAGTAGAAACGCTCGTCAACATTGGAAATAGAGGAGGAATTGTAAATTGCAGGCCAGTTTCTCGTCAGAATAGCAGTGGAAAGGGAAGCTTTAAGACTGAGAGCGGCGAAAAGAAAAAAAATCATATTCAATAAAAAAGCGGGCGACGGGATTCGAACCCGCGACCCTCAGCTTGGGAAGCTGATGCTCTCCCTCTGAGCTACGCCCGCATATATGTGTCTTTATTTATAACACCTCCACCTTTATTCAGTCAAGGAGACTCCCATTGTGGGCATCCGGTCCATTAAAATTTTAGCACATGGAAAAGGTTATCATTCTTGACTTCGGATCTCAGTACACCCAGCTTATCGCCAGAAGGGTTAGAGAGTGGCATGTTTACTCCGAAATAGTCCCTTACAACATCACTCCACAAACCATCGGAGATGATGTGATCGCTATTATCCTGAGTGGAGGACCTGGTAGTGTGTACGATGAAAATCCGTACCTGCCAGATCCCGGGATATTTAAATTGAATAAACCCATACTTGGAATCTGCTACGGATTACAGATCATAACCCATCTCCTTGGTGGTAAGGTTGCTCCTGCAAAGGAAAAAGAGTATGGCCTTGCGACACTTACCGTAAAAGGCAGGTCTCCTTTATTCGAAAACCTCCCTGAAAAATTTAAGGTATGGATGAGTCATGGAGACAAAGTCCTGAGTATTCCACACGGTTTCAAAATTATAGGCTCCACGGAAAATTCAGAATATGCCGCTATTGCCCACGAGGATTTAAAAATTTATGGCCTCCAATTTCACCCTGAAGTCGCTCACACAGAATATGGTAGTGAGATCATAAAAAATTTCTTATTCAGAATTGCAAAAGCACGGGGCGAATGGAAACTCGAAAACTTTGCCGAAACCCTGATAAATCAGATCCAGGAGCAGGTTGATGGTCATGGCGTCATTCTCGCACTCTCAGGGGGTGTTGATTCCTCTGTCGTCGCCAGACTCCTTGAAAAGTCCGTCGGCGAAAGTTTCTATCCCATTTTTATTGACACCGGACTCCTGAAAATCGGTGAAAAGGAAAGAATCAAACGCCATTTTGGCCACTTAAAAAATTTAATAGTCGTTGATGCCGCCCGTGAGTTCCTTGAATCCCTGAAAGGTATCGAAGATCCCGAATCGAAAAGAAAGATCATAGGCGAAAAATTCATCGAAATCTTTACGAGGGAGTCTTTGAAATTGAAGGACAGAATCAGGTTCCTCGCTCAGGGAACCCTCTATCCGGATGTCATAGAATCAACACCTGTAGTTGGACCATCTGAGACCATTAAATCACACCATAATGTGGGTGGACTCCCTGACTGGCTGCCTTTTGAACTTCTCGAACCTCTGAGGATGCTCTTTAAAGACGAGGTCAGACAGCTCGGACGAATCCTCGGAATGGACGAAGAGCTCATAAAAAGACACCCCTTCCCCGGTCCGGGTTTTGCTATCAGAATTATCGGAAGTGTAACTGAAGAAAGACTGAAACTTGTGAAAACCGCTGATCTGATTATTGAGGAAGAGATAAAAAAAGCCGGCCTGTACGACGAGCTCTGGCAGATCTTTCCTGTACTCCTCCCTATCAAAACAGTGGGGGTTATGGGGGATAAAAGAACTTACGAATATGTTATTGCAATCAGGGCTGTTACAAGTGTGGACGGAATGACAGCGGATTGGGCAAAACTTCCTTATGAAGTCCTTGAGAAAATTTCCTCAAGGATTGTCAACGAAATCGTGGGGATAAACAGAGTTGTGTACGACATAACATCCAAGCCACCTGCCACCATTGAATGGGAATAGCCCTCCTGGAACATTAGATTGATCCCCTCCGTCTAAATTAACAAACAACGGAGGTGAAAGAATGAACCTGCTGATGATAACTCTGATAATGCTTGCAGGACCAATGAACATCCCAGTCAAAAAGTTGATCGTGTCTCCCACCCTGCAGGAGAAGCTGGAGTTAAAGGGAAACCAGTTAAATGAGATCAAAAACATCTGGTTTGAAAGCCGGGAAAAACTTATACCCCTGAATGCTCGCAGGCAAAAACTTCTGCTCGATATAGAAAAGGAGTTGAGCAAAGACGATGTCAATCTTGAGAATTTGAAGAAGCTATACGATGAACTTGGAGATGTTATCTCCAGGATCAGGTATATCAAAACAAAGACGATGGTTAGTGTGAAGCAGGTACTGACGAGGAAACAGCTGATAAAGCTCGAAGAGGAAAGGTTGAGATGGAAGAGATATCCTCCCCCACTTCCTTACCATAAATAAAAAGAGGGGGCGGGGCGCGCGTTCCGCGCGCCCCGCCCCCAGAATTTCACAAACCACCCATCTATTTAACTATCATCAACCTCTGAATAGCTCTCGTCTCCCCAGCTCTAAATTCTACAAAGTAAACTCCAGCTTTCAATCCGCGTAAGTTCATGTCTATCGTGTGGGGGCCAGCCCCAAGTGTTCCCCTGAACACCTTTCTAACCGCTCTTCCACTGATATCGTACAGGCTGATCTCAACATCCTGCCTGCTCGCGAGCGTGAAGCTCAATGTGCTGAACCCTCTTGTTACATTGGGAGCCAGCTTCAAAGGCACAAATCCGGGCTGAACCTGACTCTCCTCAACACTAACAAGGTAGGCATGGTAGGCTGAATCAACATTGGCGTAGTAAGCACCAAGAGATACGCCACCGACAATTGCAAACACAACTGAATCTTCCTGGCCCGGTGCAAGGGAGAATGGTCCAGCTGAAACAACGACACTGTAATCGTTTGCTGATGTCTGGTTACCGTAGTGCAAAATTCCCGACATGAATTTCCATTCATTCTGGTCCGTCATTCCCGTGTCCGGATAGACATAGGTTGGGTTGGAGATGGTGCTTATATTTGCAACATTGTCCCTTGGATAGAGCAGGGTTATACCAACTGCGGGGCTGTAGTTCAGGGGCGTCATGAAAGCTGTGTACCTTGTAGTGTCAACAAAGGCGAAGTTCTGGGATGGATCCTGCCCTATATCAAAGTCAATAAACTGAGCTGCATAGAGGTTATCAAGTGATGATGTGCCGTTGTTTCTGAAAACATACTTCATTATCACAAAATCATTTATCCCATCCCTTGAAAATCCGTAGGCTATCTGCTCGACAGTAACATTCTGTGGATTCGGGTGCCCGGAATCTGACATCATACCCCAGATCTCCTGATTCCCGACTGCTGGTGGAATGACATAGTAGAGCCTTCCAAGAGGATCCGTTGTATAAACCCAGTCTCCATCCTCTGTTCCGTGTTCATACCAGTTGTCAACGAGATATGTGGAGTCATTACCAAAGGCGAGTGAGCCATAGAAGAGTGTGTTGGATCCGTTCTTTGGATAAATAAACCCATTCCCCATCAGCTGATCTGAAGACATAAAGCCGATGCCGCCGTTGTCAGTTACTGTAAGGATGCAGTTCCCGGTGTCAATATTGGCAAAGTCGAATCTTGGAGTACCAATTTCAAGTGAAAATTCGAGGTCGGTGGTGTAAGAAGTTGAAGTTTCGATGTGGAGGACAAAGTTGACAGTGGTCCCGGATGGAGTTGAAGGTGAAACATAGAGGGTGAACGGATCTGCCTGGTTGCTCACTGTATCGTTGCGAGCAATATCGCCGAAGTTACCCACAGAGTCAAGGATTGTAACATCCTTTGAGCCGAGTCTTAGATAACCAACAGCCGAATGGGCAGTAGAGTCAGCAAGATTGGCAAGGTAAACGATTACATTTGCAGTGTCTCCCGGATCCAGTCTTCCGTTGTTATCGTCCACGACAACATTGATCAGAGCCAGATACGGCTGATCCGGAGCCGGAGTTAGCTCTATTGCAGCAAGCACATCCAGACGGCCCCAGCCGTAGTCATTGTTCGGGAATGTGTATCCGGGCACATGGTAAGCGGAATTTGTAAGTATGGAATAAATCTGATAGTAATCGAGAACAGGGTTCTTGGACAGGATAAGTGCAATGGCGCCTGTAACATGAGGGGCTGACATGGATGTTCCGTCCCATGTCTGGTAACCGCCTCCGGGAACTGATGAGTAAATACTTTGACCTGGTGCCACTATGTCCGGTTTTATGAAATTCCAATCGGGTCTGCTCCAGTAGGTCTGATCATTCCAGGGATAAGCATTGGGAGCGGGTCCCCTCTGAGAAAAGCTCGTCACGGCATCTGTTCTCGTGGTTGCTCCCACACCGATTACAGTGGGATAGTTACCCGGTGAACTCGCCCTTATATGCGGGCAGTTCATGTCATAGTTTCCAATTGAGAAAACGGGGATAAGTCCAAGTGACCTTATTGTCCAGATTACATTCCAGTATGTGGTTGACATCGAGTCACATGAACCCCAGGAATTGTTTATAACCCTGAGGTTGACACCTGAGTCAACCACGAGACTGCCGAACCACTGGAAAGATCTTGTAATCCAGCTTGAGTAACCGCCAGACGATGTAAACGCCTTGGCAGCCACAAACATCGCACCCGGGGCAACTCCTATGTCCCTTGTGAATGGTCCGTAACCGTCTCCTCCCAGTATGGTTCCCATGGTGTGGGTACCGTGACCATTGTCATCGTAAGGAGCGGGAAAATTCCCATGTGTGGCATCATAAAAGTGTCCTGCAAACTTTCCAGAAAGCGCAGGATGTGATGTATCCACTCCGGTGTCGAGATTTGCAACTATTATCCCCTGCCCTGTGTAACCCAGCCTCCAGACACTATCCGCATTTATCTTACTTATGTTCCAATAAACAACTTTTGGATCAGCTGATTGGGTGTTACGGGCAGGTAAAGCTGTTAAAAACGCCTTACTGTCAAGCTCAATCCTCGCAACATCCTCTCTTTCCGCAAGTCTGTAAATAACATCCTTAGTAGCTTTGACATAAACAGCATTGATAATCCAGAAACCCTCTTTTTCCATGACTCTGTCTGCATTCGCATCAAGGAATTCGAGAATCGGCCTCTGGGACTCCTTTGCGAGACTTCTGAGGTACTCTACCTCAGTCTTCCTATCTCCCTTAAACATCTTTTCCAGATCCTGATAGGATGGCTGCTCTGCGGGGTACACCATCACTCTAATAAACTCGTCGCTGCCAGCTTTTTCCAGGACCTTCTGCAGATCCTCTGTAATCGTTGCCTTTGCGTTTAGTACTGTGAACATCAGCAAAGACAACACGACCATCAACTTCTTCATTTTGACCTCCTATTTTGAAATTTGATTGGTTTATTTTAATTTATCCCCACCCCCTTTTCAAACAACATCCGCACTTCCCGATGGCTTTTTGGGTACAAATCCCCTGTAAATACTTTTAACTGACACCTTTTTCGCCCCCATTCGCTTTTTGAACTCCTCTACACCCGGTAAACCTGCACTCGACCCAAGATTGTATATCCCCCCTCCCAGCTCCATGACCACAGTGTGGTGAAGTAAATTGTTGGGCCTCAACCATAAGAAATCTCGTTTCGATATACCGTAGTGATAAAAAGCATAGTTCTTACCGTAAACCACAAAGATGTGGGCTATGGCATTATCCTGATAAACCGCTGAATACAGCTTCCCCACCTTCCTGGCGATCAATTCACCGAAAAAGAATTTTTTAATCCTCTTATCAAGCCAGCCTTTCCTCGAAAAGATCTCAACGAGAAAATCGTCCAGCATCTCATTTTCAACCACCAGAACACCTGCCTTTTTTGCCTTTTTAACACCCCTAAGGAAGTTTTCAGGGAATTTAAAACCCCGGTCCAAATCGATAACATGGGTAAAACTGGAGAAAGTCTTAAAGTCGGGGAAATCCTCACTACCCACAGGATTGAAAGGATCGAAATTGATCAAAACACCCAAAAACTTCCTCGAAATAGTTCGAAGAGCCTTCAGCAAGCATACGGGATCGTGGTTTCCATGAATGAGAACTGGGCCTCCGTATGTTGAGAGGGGATTACTGTAGAGGAATTTTAGGATAAAGGCTTTTGACATGAGGTAGGGGAAGAGGTAAATTGCATTTTTACACAGAATTTCAAAGGCACCGGCTGAGTAGCCTTTCTTCAGATTTTCGTATGTTTCAAGCCAGTCTGGCGAATAGAATGCAGGGAAGTATTGAAGGTTATCGAGTAGTTCAAGCCATCTGGATCTGGAAATGGGGATCAGTTTCATGCGGAATTTTTTGGTAATTAGAGGGGCGGAGCGCCGGGAACCGGCGCTCCGCCCCTCACACCTCATTTATTCCTCAAAAATGCTCTCGCTATTGTTAACCTGTGAGCTTCGCTCGTCCCCTCGTATATCTCCGTTATCTTCGCATCTCTGTAATGCCTCTCCACATCAAAGTCTTCTGTATAACCGTATCCACCGTGCACCTGTATGGCTTCTCTTGTCACCTTCATTGCGACATCCGACGCAAAGAGTTTGGCATAGGCTGAAGCAACCACATAATCCTCACCTCTGTCTTTCAAAAATGCTGCCTTGAGGTACAGGAGTCTTGCTGCCTCGATCAGCATCGCCATATCAGCTATCTTCCACTGAATAGCCTGGAACTCAGCTATCGGTCTCCCGAACTGTTTTCTCTCTTTTGCATAAGCCACAGACTCCTCAAAAGCTGCACGAGCTATGCCCACTGCCTGTGCAGCTATTCCAATACGACCACCATCGTAGGCATCGAGGGCTATGTAAAATCCTTTGCCACGCTCTCCAAGCATGTTCTCTTCGGGAACCCTCATGTCCTCAAAAATAAGCTCTGCAGTTGAGGAAGCCCGTATTCCCAGCTTATGTTCAATCTTTCCGATGGAAAAGCCCGGAGTATCTCTTTCAACGATAAAAGCGGAAAGTCCCTTGTGTCCGAGCTCAGGATCCGTTTTTGCAAAGATAAGATAGATACCAGCCTCTCTTCCATTCGTTATAAATATTTTCCTGCCGTTAATGACCCAGTATTTGCCATCCTTTACAGCCCTTGTCTTTATGCCAGAAATGTCAGTCCCGGCTTCCGGCTCCGTCATGCCATGAGCACCAAGGACTTTACCAGAAGCGAGGAGTGGAAGATATTTCTTTTTCTGCTCTTCGGTCCCGTACTTCATTATAGGATCCACAACGAGGGAGGTATGTGCAGACATGATCACCCCGGTTCCCGCACACGCCCGTGAAATCTCTTCAACCATGAGGGCGTAACTGACAACATCCATACCAGCGCCACCGTACTCCTCCGGCACATAAACCCCAAACATCCCAAGTTCTGCCATTTTCTTTACAATTTCAGCCGGGAATTTCGCCTCTCTGTCGAGCTCCCTTGCAACAGGCTTTACCTCTTTTTCGGCAAATTCCCTTGCCATGTCTCTTGCCATTTTTTGTTCTTCTGTTAACTCAAAATTCATAACTCACCTCCTAAAAATCATTCCAAGTCTTTCCTTTTTCGGAGAATCAAACAGGATTCTGTTAAAAAGAGACCTTATGGGATCCCTGCCAGATTTAACATCTTCTATGACAAAAAAGGCTCTGCGAAAAATCAAAAACAGTGAGATGTAAACAACGACTCCCGTAAATTCGGGTTTAAAAAGTTTAAAAAATACCGGGGTCAGTAAAGTTGCAAAAAATGTCGAGAGTGCTGCCTCTCCTATGAGAATCCCCGCACCTGAGATGACCACGAAAAACACAAATGCAGGTGGAAATAGGGCGAGCAGGACACCGAGTGCAGGCGCAATTCCCCTGCCTCCATGAAATTTAAGAAAAATCGGGAAGCAGTGACCCACGATAACTGCGAGAACGGAGAGGGTAAAAAGACTGTTGTAATGAATGGCAAGCTGGGCTGATACATAGCCCTTGAGAAAGTCAAGCATACCGGCTGCAACTCCCACCAGCAGACCGGCGTTTCTGATGGCATTTGAGCCACCTACATTTCTTGATCCAACCTTTCTTGTGTCAATACCTTTAAACCATATAGGCAGAATGTAGGAGAATGGAATGCTTCCGATAATATAAGTCAGGACTGGCACAAAATGAAGTATAAAACCACAAAAGGAAAAATTCCACAGGAACACATTGTGGGGATATTTGAGTCGGAACTGACGGCAGCTGATTAAATGCATAAAAGTTGAAAATTTCACATGCGTGCTTTATTTTGTGGAAAAAAGGAGTGGCACATGTTCAGGATTGAATCCAGGGTAAAAACCACCAGTCCCGAGTTTATTGAGAACATGAAATACAACAAGGAGCTTGTAAAACAGCTCCGGGAGAGACTGGAACAGGTTAAAAAGGGAGGACCACCTGAGGCAATTAAAAGACATAAGGAGCGTGGGAAACTTCTTGCCCGAGAAAGGATAGAGCTTCTGCTGGACAAAAACACACCTTTTCTTGAACTTTCCCCACTTGCAGCATGGGGGATGTATGACAATCAGGTACCGGCTGCCGGGATTATCACAGGAATTGGTGTCGTTCACGGAAGAGAGGTCTGCATAGTTGCAAACGACGCAACAGTGAAGGGAGGAACATATTTCCCTGAAACCATAAAAAAACACATACGGGCGCAGGAAATCGCAATGCAAAATCGTCTGCCCTGCGTTTACATGGTTGACTCAGGTGGTGTATTCTTGCCACTCCAGGCTGAGGTATTCCCCGATAAAGAACATTTTGGCAGAATTTTCTACAACCAGGCGAGAATGTCAGCCGAAAATATTCCCCAGATTTCCATTGTTATGGGATCTTGCACGGCTGGTGGAGCTTATGTACCTGCCATGAGTGACGAGACCATCATCGTTAAGGAACAGGGGACGATTTTCATCGGTGGTCCACCACTGGTCAAAGCAGCAACTGGCGTTGATGTAACAGCTGAAGAGCTCGGTGGTGCGGATGTACACACCCGTATTTCCGGTGTGGCAGACCACTTCGCGGTGGATGATCGCCACGCCATCCAGATTGCCAGAAACATCATTGAAAACCTTAATAGATCCGATAAGTTCCCGCTCGATATATCTGAACCGGAGGACCCATATTACGATCCAGAGGAAATATACGGAATTATACCAAGAGACCTGAAAAAACCATTTGACGTTAGAGAAATTATTGCCAGAATAGTTGATGGCTCGAGATTCCATGAGTTCAAAGCGAGATACGGCACGACACTTGTTACCGGATTTGCAAGAATAATGGGGTATCCGGTATGTATAGTCGCTAATAACGGCGTATTTTTCTCTGAAGCCGCACAGAAAGGGGCTCATTTTATATCCATGTGTTCGGTGAGGAAAATACCGATTGTGTTTTTACAGAATATAACCGGGTTTATAGTCGGGAAACAGTACGAACATGGTGGTATTGCTAAGGACGGCGCCAAGATGGTCCATGCTGTTGCTGTTGCCCAGGTACCCAAATTCACCGTCATTATCGGAAATTCCTTCGGGGCAGGAAACTATGCAATGGCTGGTAGAGGATATGACCCCAGACTCCTCTTCATGTGGCCCAATGCAAAGATTGCTGTAATGGGTGGTGAGCAGGCGGCTGATGTCCTCGTTACTGTCAAAAGGGATCAGCTCAGAAGAAAAGGTCTCGAGCTATCACCTGAAGAAGAAAGAAAGATCAGGGAGCCGGTACTGAAAAAATACGAGGAAGAATCAAGCGCTTACTACAGCACAGCAAGGCTCTGGGATGACGGAATTATCGACCCTCTCGATACCCGCACGATCCTGGCTCTCGGAATATCCATGTCACTTAATGCTCCAATACCCGACCATAAATTCGGAGTGTTCAGAATGTAATAAGATGCCAAAAGTACTCATCATAGAGGACGAAGTAAATCAAAGAGAGCTTCTAAAAGAATTCCTGTCAACAAAGGGTTACGAAGTTGAGACAGCAGGAGATGGAAGTGAGGGGATAGCTCGGTTCAGAGAAGACATTTTTGATGCAGTCCTGCTCGATATCAAACTACCCGACATGTCAGGTATCGATGTTTTGAAACAAATCCAATCAATTAACCCGGGAATACCCGTAATAATGACAACCGCCTACTCTGATGTGGAGCTCGTGGTCGAAGCCATGAAGTCAGGTGCCTACCATTATCTTGTAAAACCGATAAATCTCGAAGAACTCCTCATTATTCTCAGCAGGGCGATAAAACACTTTAATCTAATAAGGGAAGTTGAAATTTTAAGAGAGAAAACAGAGCTCGCATACCCGGATATTGAGGGGATAATTGCAGAGTCACACGAAATGAAGAAAGTGCTCGCAACTGCTCTCAAGGTGGCAAAGTCAAAAGCAACGGTACTCATTACCGGAGAAACGGGGACCGGGAAAGAGCTTATTGCAAGATTTATCCACAGATACTCACCGAGGAAAAACAAACCCTTTGTCCCGGTTAATGTGGCAGCTATACCGGAATCACTTGTAGAATCAGAACTTTTTGGGCATGTAAGAGGGGCATTCACAGATGCGGTAAAGGATCGTAAGGGATACTTTGAAATTGCCGATGGAGGTACAATTTTCCTTGACGAAATTGGTGAATTACCTCTGTCTGTCCAGCCAAAACTTCTAAGAGTGCTACAGGAGGGAGAATTCTACCCTGTAGGCTCGTCAAAACCAGTAAAGGTTGACATCAGGGTTATAGCCGCTACAAACCGCAACCTCGAGGAGGAAGTGAAAGAAGGTAAATTCCGTGAAGATCTTTACTATCGCCTGAATGTCATCAACATCCATATCAAACCTCTGAGGGAGAGAAGGGAGGATATTCCTTATCTGCTGGATCACTTCCTGAAAAAGTACAGTCAGAAAGAGGGGAAGAAGATCCTCGGTTTTACACGAGAGGCATACGAGGCACTATTGAGATACGATTATCCCGGCAATGTGAGAGAACTGGAAAACATTGTGGAAAGAGCGGTGGTGCTTGCTCAGGGTGATTATATTACAACTGCTGAGCTCCCTTTGCATCTTGTCTCATCCGAATTCCCCATTGATACTGCTAAACCCTTATCATTGCCTGAAAAGCTCGAATTGCTCGAGAGAAGCATAATCCTTGAAGCCTTAAAGAAACACGGATGGGTGAAAACACGGGCTGCCAGAGAACTCGGAATATCTGAAAGGGTATTGCGCTACCGTATGCAGAAACTCGGCATTAAAGAGAACGGTTAAATTTTTGCAATAAAATCGTTTAGATCGAATCCAGTAATCGTGAATTTCACCCGTGTGTCGTAAGTTGACACAAAAATTGAGCGAAGTCTATAATTTATGCCAATTTTTGAAATCCACGAAGGAGGACGAATATGAGTTTAGATGTTAACGCCATCAGGAATTTTGCACTTATTGGACACGGTGGTTCTGGTAAGACCTCCCTTGCTGAAGCTCTTCTTTACAAGGCGAAGGTTACAAACCGATTGAACAGTCCAGATCAGGGCAATTCTATTCTGGACTTTGATCCTGAGGAGATTAAAAGAAAGATAACAATCAATCTTGCTGTTGCGCATTTCGAATGGAAAGGCAAATGGATGAACCTCATTGATACTCCTGGTTACCTCGATTTCGCCGGAGAAGTGGCTGCAGGTCTGAGAGCTGCTGACAACGCCATTGTTGTTATTGATGCGTCCTCCGGTGTTGAAGTTGGAGCTGAAAAGTATTACGAAATTGCAAAAAAGAGGGGAATTCCGAGAATTATTTTTGTAAACAAAATGAAATCCCCGGAGATCAATGTTGATTCCCTTATCCAGGAACTCAAAGAAGCCTTTGGAAACGGCGTCGTTCCCGTCCAGATTCCCATTGGATCCGGGGAAAATTTTGAAGGTGTTTTTGACCTTATAAGCGGCGATCCTTCAACATTGTCGGGGGAGACAAAGGAATACGCAGAATCCAAAATTGAGGAGCTCAAGGAAGCCACGATCGAGCTTTCAGAGGAACTGCTCGAAAAGTACATGGAAGGTGAAGAGATCTCCACCGAAGAGCTTGCCAGGACCCTCAGAGAAGGGATAATAAGCGGAGAGCTCATCCCTGTACTTTTCGGTGAGGCAAAGGAGCTAATAGGTGTTGAGGAACTTGCTGACTTCATAGCTGAGTATGGCGCCTCACCGGTCAATGCTCCAAAAGAAATTGGAAAAATGGGAGACGAAGAAGTAGAAATTGTCCCGGATCCAAATGAGCCTCTTGTTGCTTTTGTCTTTAAAACCATCTCAGAGCTCCATGTCGGAGAGCTATACCTCGTTAAAGTCTATTCCGGAACACTGACACCCGGTATTGAAGTTATCAACGCAAATCTCGGTAGAACAGAAAAAATCAATCAGGTTTACCTCGTCAGGGGTAAGGAAAGAAAGGAAACTGATAAGCTCATACCCGGTATGATAGGTGCACTCGTCAAGCTCAAGGAGACAAAGACTGGTCACACACTCTGCTCAAAAGACAGACCTGTTGTGCTTCAGGGAATTGAATTCCCACATCCAACGATTTCTGTTGCCATCGTACCCAAAACCCGTGAGGACCAGGAAAAGGTCTCTGAAGGACTTTCAAGACTCAGAGACGAGGACCCCACATTTGAATTTCACTATGATCCTGAACTAAAACAGACCCTGATTTCAGGACTTGGAGAGATACACCTCGATGTGATCGTCTCAAAGTTGAGAGACAAGTTTGGAGTTAATGTTGAAACTTCCAAGCCCAAGATCCCTTACAGGGAGACGATTCGAAAACCTGCTCAGGCTATGGGTAAGTATGTGAAGCAGACAGGCGGGCACGGTCAGTACGGAATATGCTACATAAAAATCGAACCTCTTCCGAGAGGCGGTGGTTATGAGTTTGTAAACGAGATATTCGGAGGAGCTATTCCCTCCCAGTTTATTCCCTCAGTGGAAGCCGGTATAAAGAAAGCTATGGAGAAAGGTGTACTTGCTGGCTATAAGGTGGTCGATGTCAAGGTTACCCTTTACGATGGTAAATATCATCCAGTTGATTCTTCCAACCTTGCTTTTGAAATTGCCGGTTCAATGGCGTTCAAAGAGGCAGAGGCTAACGCAGATCCCTATCTCCTCGAACCCATCTATGAAGTCGAGGTGCGCGTACCCGAAGAGTACATGGGAGATGTGATCGGTGATCTGAACGCAAGAAGAGGCAGAATTCTCGGAATGGAAGCAGAGGGCAAGATGCAGATAATCAAGGCTCATGTTCCGCTTGCCGAGCTCTACAAGTACTCATCCACACTGAGATCCATAACCAAGGGACGCGGCACATTCACTATGAAATTCTCGCATTATCAGGAAGTTCCAAAAGAAATTGCACAGAAGATCATAGAAGAGGCGAAAAAGGAACAGGAAGAAGGCAAGTGAAAGCAGGTCCTGAGTGCTTTCCGTGCGCACTCAACCAGGTTTTGAGGTTGATGCGCGCGGTTAATATGAACGACGAAACTATCCTTGACGCAATTAAAGAGGCCTGGGAATACATCAAGGGCCTTGACCTTAACTATTCACCGGCATACATTGCTACCCGTTCGATCCGAACGGGTAGCAAGTATTTTCCGGTGAAAGATCCATACCTTGAATTCAAGAGAGAACACAACTTAATAGCGAAAAAGGTACTCGAAGAAGTCAAGGACCGGGTTGAAAACACTTCTGACCCACTAAAATTTAGACTCATTCTCATGGCTTCGGGGAACATCATCGATCTCGGCACACAGGATAAATTCGATCTCGTGAAAACACTCGAGGCAAACTTTGACGCCGGCTTCGGAATTGATCACTATGAAATCTTCAAAGAAAAATTGAGCAATGCAAATAAATTTATGCTGATCGCCGACAATGCCGGTGAAGTGGTTTTCGATATCTACTTTCTCAAAAAACTGGATGTAAAAGAAAAAATCCTCGCAGTAAAGAGCGGACCTGTCCTGAACGATGTAACCATGTATGACCTCGAAGACCTTGATACAGAGGGGTTGAGAGTAATTGAGACGGGTTCAAATGCCCTCGGTGTGGATTTCAAAGAGGTTTCAGAGGAATTTCTTGATGAGTTCAACAGCTCGGACATTGTGCTTGCTAAGGGACACGCTAACTTTGAAACACTGGACGATGCACCAAGAGAAGTGTTTCTCCTGCTCCAGATAAAGTGTCAGGTGGTTTCAAGAAGACTTGGTAAACCGGTGGGTACACCTGTTTTTGCTCTGAATACGCTGATTTAAGCTACCTACTCCCTGACAAGATCAACTGCCTCTTCGTAAAACTCTTCAGGGACAAGAATTCTGACCTGCCCGAGCCCATCAACAGTTAAACCATAGATCTGACCGATTGCCTCGTACTCGAGTTTTACCGGTATATCATTTGATTCGAGCAAACCTTTTACAATGTAGGCTTCGGGCAGGCCATTTACAATCTTCACGATTTTCCAGCTATCCATTTAGCTTATCACACCAAGTTCACGCCCCACTTTTGCGAATTTCTCAAGTGCAAAATCGAGATCTTCCTTTGAATGTGTAGCTGAAATCATGACCCTTATTCTTGCCTTACCGCGTGGAACTGTTGGATACCCGATTGCCTGGGCAAAAATACCTTCTTCAAAAAGTCTCTTGGAAAATTCCTGAGCAACACTCGCCTCGCCCAGCATGACCGGTGTTATTGGAGTCTGACTCTTACCAATGTCAAACCCGAGATTTTTCATGTTTTCTTTGAAATACTTGGCATTATCCCAGAGCTTTCTCACAAGCTCGTCCGATTCCATGAGTATGTCCACAGCTGCAATTGAAGCTGCAACATCAGGTGGAGTTACCGCACTTGAGAAGAGGAATGGCCTTGCCTTCTGCTTAAGATATTCAACAATCTCTTTTGATCCTGCGACATAACCACCCACAACACCAAAAGCCTTCGAAAGTGTCCCGACCTCAATATCAACCTTTCCGTGAAGATCGAAATGATCCACTATACCTCTGCCACCTCTACCAAGTACGCCCTCACCGTGGGCATCATCCACCATCAGGATTGCCTCGTACTTTTCTGCTATTTCAGCAATCTCTGGTAGTGGCGCGATGTCTCCGTCCATTGAGAAAACACCGTCTGTTACAACAAGTTTCCTCCTGTATTTCGGACCCTCCTCTTTCAGCTTTCTCTCAAGATCTTCTGGATCGTTGTGGTTATACCTTATGATCGTCGCTCTTGAAAGCCTTGAACCATCAATGATAGATGCATGGTTCAATTCATCTGAAAAAATGGCATCTCCTCTTCCAACAAGTGCAGGTATGGTTGCAAGATTGGCGTTGAAACCACTCTGGAAAGAGATGGTCGCCTCTGCTCCCTTAAACTCTGCAAGTTTCCTCTCAAGCTCGTTGTGCAGGGACATGGTGCCAGCAATGGTCCTTACAGCCGCCGGTCCAACACCAAATCTATCTATTGCCTCCTTTGCCTTCTTTCTCAATTCAGGATGATTGGCAAATCCAAGGTAATTGTTTGAACACAGATTCAATACTTTCTTGCCGTCAACGACAATCCAGGCACCCTGCGGGGACTCAATGGTCCTGATGATGATGTAAAGTCCCTCTTTCTTCAGATTTTCTATGTCTTCACGAATAAAATCGAGTTTTCCCATGCTTCACCTCCTAAAAACTCATAACAATTTTTGCAGCTTCCTTCTTTATCAAAAGCTCCATCCCCTTTTCAATCTCGTCAATTTTCAACTGATGAGTGATTATTGGTGTTAGATCAACCTTACCTGACGCAAGGAGAGCCGTTGATTGGTACCATGTCTCAAACATTTTGCGCCCCGTAATTCCGTATATCTTCAATCCCTTAAAAATCACATTTTCAGCAAGATCAACGGAAATTTTCTTGTGAGGGATTCCGAGAAGGGAGATTCTGCCCCCATTTCTTATAACTTTAAACATCTGCTGGATAGCTGGCTCGGCTCCTGACATCTCAAGCACAACATCCACACCGAGACCACCTGTCTCATCGAGAATCACCTCGATGGGATTATCTTTCTCTGGATTGATCAGCCTATCAGCTCCCATCTTTTCACCGAGAGACAGACGAAAACTGTTGGGCTCGATAAGGAATATCCTCGAGGCTCCTCCTGCCCTTGCCACAGCAACGGACATAAGACCAATAGGTCCCCCTCCAAAAACCGCAACTGTCTTGGCTGTTATATCTTCAACAAGTGTAGAATAAACGGCATTTCCAAATGGCTCCTGAAGAGTGGCAACCTCAGGCGGGATGGTTCTATCAGTCTTCCATACATTCTCCTCCGGCACCTTCACATATTCAGCAAATGCACCGTTTACATCCACCCCCAGGATCTTGACATTCACGCAAATATGGGAGTTTCCTGTCCTGCATAAATAACAATGCCCGCAGGCAATGTGTGTCTCTGCTGAAACATAATCCCCCGGATTAACGGATTTTACCTCCTTACCCACCTCGACGACTTCACCTACAAACTCGTGACCAAATATGATAGGCGGCTTTATTCGGGAAGCGGACCACTCGTCCCATGTGTATATGTGTACATCTGTGCCACAGATACTGTTCTTAATAACTTTAATCAACACATCATGGGGACCTACCTCGGGAATCGGGGCATCCACGATCTCGAGGCCCGGTCCCGGCTTCTGTTTCATAACAGCTTTCATTTTCAAGCCTCCCTGTAAAATAACCCGTCCAAAGTATAATTCAACCAAATGAACCATTCAATCGTGTTAAATACATATATCAGGGACAGAAACCCACCCATCCATCAACCACACTAAAATGCTCTTGAAAAAAGATAGCACTCCGGATCAGCCACTTCAAAAAAGTCTGTGGCTATACGACACGAATATGACATTAGTGTCGAAAGAAACCGCTAAAAATTGTTCTGCATAAAACGGGAAGTGATCGTTTTTTCCTCCGTATTGAAGAGCTTTGATGGCTGCATTTTTGTCCCTGCAAAGTGTAAGACTGTTAGGAAATATTTTACCGGTGACCATTTTCCCTTTAACTTTGCGGAAAAAATCTTTTTCTCTCTTATGCTTGCGTAAGCCCATTTCGTAGCAAAAATCACACTGGCTCCTTTCCCGCTTTGTGAGAGGAATCACTTCAAACTTCCACTCCTGCTTGCAGGAGGAACCACTACTAATCTTCTTTCCAGCAAGGCGAGAGGGATCATTTCCAATTTCCCCTCCCACACGGCGGGAGTGATCACTTCCAATCTCCCCTCCCGCACGGCGGGAGAGACCTTTCCAATCTCCCCTCCCGCACGGCGGGAGGGGACAAAGGGGAGGGCAAAAATACCCTTCATTACTCTTCCAGTCAATTTTGTTCATTCTGCCCCCTCCTTAATCCTCCCCGACAAAGTGGGGGGAGGAGATTGATGAGCGTCCCCCACAAAGTGTTACCGTGTCCTGTGGGGGAGGGAGTCATTGGGAGCCCACAAGACATCCATTTTGTAGGGAAGGAATAAGTGTCCTCCCACAGTACCAAACACTCTGGGGAAGGAAGTTAAAAAATCACATGCTCCTTTTACCCTAAAGGATTTCTCCGAAGATTCTCCTGCGAAGTATTAGCACCGGGAGGAAAATGTAGGTGGACCTTCCCGATAGGAGTAGGAATTGTGGAGATAGTATCATCACTTTAACCTCCCTCTATGACGCTAAAGGGTGTAGAAAGAATTAATCTTGAATCTCGGTGGAAACGACACCAGAGAACCATGTGTAATGGAATCTCCGTTGCATGAATTGAAACAGTTGAAAAGAATGGGATTTGGGAACATGTGGGGGCATATGGATGTTTTTCCGATGCCCATTGGGCATTGTGGAATTTGGGAACATGTGGGGGCGGGACCGCTTCGCGGTCCCGCCCCCACCCTCTTTAAAACACCAAAACCGGCCCAAGAGATATCGTGAAGATCTTTGTATTGATGTCGTTGTAATCCGTTGTCGTGAACACAAGATCGAAGTTCAGATTCAGGTCTATTCCAAGCTTCTTCCTCGGCTGCACATGGAATCCTGCACCAAAGCTCAGTCCCACCGAGTTGTGCGTCGCCTTATCCTTTGTACCCTGTCCCACATTTTTAACCTCCGTTGACACCATGTACAGACCACCTCCACCCTGGAGATAGGGCATAAGTGGCCTGTTGGGAAGTGTGAGATAGTATCTCACAATCCCTTTTATTGCCAGAATCTTGTCGTAAACCTTCTGAACATGCGGATCTATCGTTCTGTTACCGGCTTTGTTTATCTTGTAGCTTGCATTGGATATACCAAGCATCGTGAGGATATTCTTTGTTAATCCAAAGGAGAAGAATCCTGTCAGGTTAAATCCATTTTCGCCTCCAAGTGCTATTCCCCTATCCTCAGGGAACATGTCGGGCATGTCACCAATGGGTATCCCGATACCCGCATAACCGTGTACTGTGAATTTGTTCATGAAATTGTACGAATAAACATTTCCCGTGACCATAAACAATGCCAATATTACAAGGTATTTCCTCATTTTTTCACCTCCTTTATTTTATAAATCTTTCCAAACTCTTTCCCACCACATGCATTCTCGAAGTAGTACTGGGCGTCAAGATTTATGTTTGATACTGTTCCTGTAATTCTCATAAACACAAAGTTGTTATTTTGCATGTCAGGATGACAACCGAAGATGATATCATCCTCGTAACCATCCCCATCCGCATCAACGCAGTCGCTTAGGGCAAATATGATCATGTAATCATCTGTCGAATAACCCTCCGGTATGTTGAAAGTTACATTAGAAAAGGTAAGTCCCACCTGTACGGGATTGGTCTCAACATCCTGGTCATCCAACCTCTGATCGTGCGAGAATACAATTTCAAGGTTGTACTGCTGGAATCCTGCATGGTCCGTTATTCTACCGGAGACTGTTACGGTATTGGTTGTGCCTCCGCCTCCGCCACCTACGCCGCCACCACCCAATCCTGTTCCCGTAACTTCAGTTGATTTACACCCTCCAAATATCAGGGCACCAACAATTATTAGAGGCAACAACTTCTTCATTTTGACACCTCCTTTTTCCCTGTCTCTTTTAAAAATCTCTGGATAAACTCAATGGCTTCGTCCACACTATGGAAAATCCTTTCCTTGACTTCTGTATCGAGGATTCTTATTAATATCCTCTCCTCGCCCGCTTCAGTTTTTATGAATTCAAGTGTGAGGAATTTCTTTATCATCGTTCTCTATGTTACAATTTAAGTGTTACAAAAAAGTTAACACTGAGTTAACAAGTGATGGATGTCGAAAAAGTCATAAAGAGAGTGGAGGAGCTTTATTACGACGGGAAATTTGAGGAAGGCTTAAAACTCCTTGAAGAAATCCCTGACGAGGAAAAACCTGAGTTCGCCTATTTGCTCCTCGGTGTGGGCAATAAATTTTTGAATAGATTCTATGAAGCCGAGCTTTTTTTAAACAAAATATTGAATTCAAGTGATCCCAAAATCAGAAGTTACGCACGCTGGCAGATTGGCGCCATTGAAATTTACAAGGGTAACATGGAACGGGGGATAAATCTGCTCAAAGAAATTGAGCCTGAGATGAGGAAAACGCCACAATATGCGTCTTTTATCTTCGATCTCGTTGAAGGACTGTATTTAAGAAACGAGATTGATGAGTGCATCGAATACCTACAGAAGGCTCTAAAGTTTTCCAGAGAGAGAGGTGATTTAAACCTGATTGTTACTGCAATTTCCAACCTTGCCCTTGCTTATGATACAAAGGGGGATATCAAAAACGCCCTCACAATGTATCTTGAAGCTGCAAAAATAGCCGAAAGACAGGACATTTTACACATAGCCTGTTCAACCCTTGTAAATCTTGCTGAGCTCTATGCAGAACTCGGAGATTTTGAAAGTGCATTCAAAACCATAGAGAGAATTAAAAAGAAAAAATGTCTGAGCTATGAACCCAAACGAGGAATCACCTTATCTGGCATTGCTAAAGTGTATCTCCTGTCAGATAGATTGAAAGACGCCCGTAAGACACTCACCTTTTTACACGACATTTTACTCGAAAGGGACAACAGCGTTGAGCATGTCACCTATCATATCCTTCAAACACTTCTCAAGTTCAAAGAAGGTGCCCTTACAGATGTGGAAAACCATATTGAGTACATTCTCGAAAACTGGGAAGCTAAAGATTCGTTTGAATACAGGATAGCAAAATTTTTTAAACTCTACATGGAGGCATATTCTGGTCGAGAAATAAATCTATCCGAAATCGAGGAAGTTGTTCACGGACTGTGCAGTGATATGATCGTAATCTCACCCCTCTATGTTAAAGTTCTACTCGATTTCGGCAATAAAGAGAAAGCCCTCTCGGTAATGGACGAAATTTCCGATTGTCTGAGGAAAAGGTATGGCAAAACGGGATACTTCACATTCTTCAAAGATGAGCTCAAAGAGGTTATAAGAAACCTTTCAAGGGACATAAGATCACCCGAGTTGCTGTTGAAAACCGGGACACTCCTTGCAGATCGAGAGATACTCGAAAATCTCTTCAAAAGATTTGAGATTACAGAAATTATAGACGAGCTGCGGAAAAATCCGGTCTTCCACCCACATCTCTTCCTCACACTAAAATCCCAGCTAAAAAAAGAACCTCACAGGGAGGCGTATCACAAACTCGTGAGGGAGTACCTTTCAAAAAATTCAATATCGATAATCACATTCGGTCATCTTGAAGTTTACATTGGCCCTTACAAACTCACACCAAAAGACTGGAAAAGGCCTGTAACCCGTGATCTTATAAAATTTTTCATTGTTAACAAAAACAAGCTCATTCCGCGTGAGGTCATTTATGAGGCACTATGGCCCGGAGAAGATCCACAGAAAACCTCAAGCAAATTCAGGGTTTACATCTCAATTCTTAGAGATGTAATTGAGCCCTGGCTGCTCAAAGACGAAAAGCCCCGAATAATAATTTACACCGAAGGTAAGTACCTCTTTTCAACGGAAAACATCAACATAGATGTTGAGGATTTTGAAAAACTCGTTGCAGACGGCCTGAAATCCATGGACAGTGCTGAGGCGATGTACAATCTCGAAAAAGCAGTGGAACTCTACAGAGGCGATTTCCTGGAGGACGATATCTACAGCGATTTCATTTACATTGAGAGGGAAAGATTGAGAAACATTTTCTTCCGTGCAGTCAACAGACTGAAGGAACTTTACGATGAAAAAGGGAATACAGGGAAGGCGAGAGTCCTGCTTGATAAAGCATTTTTCGTTGATCCAACAAACGATACCGTGGCATACGATTATATCGAACTTCTTCTCAAAATAGGTGAAAGAGCCAACGCAAGGAGAATCTTGGAAATCCACAAAGAAACCCTGAAAAAGAGATACGAAATTGAACCCTCTGAGAAAATCCTGAAACTTATTGGAGAAAGCTGAATATAATCACTCCCCTCTTGGTTCCAGCATAAAGATTTCTGCCGTCAAAATAGAGAGATTTAATCACAGGAAGACTGAACCCCGGAGTATATCTTTCAAATCCCAGATCCTTCAGATTGAGAATGTATAGCCCATCCGGTGCACCTATAAAAATTTTATCATCTGCCACAACCATAGGATAATCAAATCCACGGGACGGTTTGAAAGGTACAGGTAGTTTATCGACAATTCCGTTTTTAAACTCCAGGATTCCAATGTCTGATAAAACATAAAGCCTGCCACCTGAAACCGCGGCTGAGTATATGGGAGCAAATTTGTTGTATTTTCTTTGAGGCTGTAATTCTCTCGAATAGATTTTGCCGTCCATCAGAAAAAGGGGAGAATCTTCATAAATCACCATTTTCGATATTTCCAAAGGAATTTTCAGTCTGGACAGAACATTGCCAGCAGGTGTTACCTCAAGCAATCTCCCCGACATTTGAACGAAGAGCAAGCCATCGAATACACCCAGGAGTTTCCCATTGTCCAGGAATTTCCTGATCCACCTATTCTTCAGAACAAAAATTCCACATCTGCTGCTAAAATAAAGGGAACTGTCGAGTGGCGAGATCATCTCGACATCCGGGCAATCTGTGCGTATAAAGCTCCAGAACCTGCCATTCTTCAATGCAATACCACCGTTTCCGGCAATAAAGATCTTCCCGCTAATTCCAGTAATACAGTTGACCTCAGAAAAGGGGAGTCCGATCTGTATGGAGTCTCGGACAATTTTCAGGTTAAAATCGTACCTGTAAATTCCCTTTTTATCCGTCCCCACCCAGAGAGTGTTGAAATCTCGGTAAAAATAGGTAAAGTTGACCTTGCCAGCCAGTGGATCATAGAAAAAGAACGGGGCAAGGAATGCCACCTTCAGACTATCCCTCGTCAGTGAATTGAGCCGCCCCACCCAGACAGTACCACTTTCAGGCTTTCTATTCCCCAATCTGAACCCTGAAGTTGTGAAGGCGATTATTTCTCCGTTGTTCTCCACATAAATTTTATCACAGCATATACCGAGAGAGGTCGCAGGCCCGGCAGAGGCAAGAAAAGTTACATCCTCAGAAGTGGTCGTCCATCTATAGAGATTCCCAAAAACATCAATGAAAAACACACTCAGGAGATTCTGCATCACAGCAAATTTAACGGGAGTTTCCGTTAAAACGGATCTCTCCATACGGTTGTCGAAAAGGTTGTAAGTGTAGATACCACCAGGAGTTGAAACGAGCAATCTGTTGTTTTGCCTGACCAGAGAATTTATGTGCAAAAATTCACCGATTTTCGAGACATTTGCTGAGTGGATGGAAAATGCCAGAAGAATACTAAAAATCATCGTCAGATTCTTCGTAATCCTTCAGGTATTTGATCGCCTCTGGAATGTAGTTAATGAGATCCCCTGCAATCATCGTGTGTCTTGGCTGTTCGACAACACCAATGTCAGCGGCAAGGCCATGTAAAAATGTACCGAGTAACGCCGCTTTGACAGGCTCAACTCCCTGAGCAAGGAGACCTGAAATCATTCCCGTAAGGACATGACCGGTTTCCCCAGACGCAAGTCCTGGCGTGCCCGTAGAGTTTATCCATGTCCTCTCATCAGGTGAAAAGACAACTGCTGGCGCACCCTTTACGACCACAACGATACCGTTGTCTTTTGCAAATCTTACTCCTGCACGAGGGTCAAGTGGATTTCCCCGAATACCCTGCATGCTCAAAAGTTCTGCAAACTCTTTGTGATTCAACATCAGAATTCCCGGTGCCTCCCTGTTCCTCAGACAGTTCATGTGGATTCCCTTGAGCTGGTCAACCTGTGCGTCAATCAAAATTGGGCCTGGAAATTCCCTTATTAACTTCAAAAAGGACGAAGATGTAAGCATCCCGGACAGGGCACCACGCGAAACAGTCAGTGCATTAAAATTCAACCCATAGTTGAAAATCTGCTGGATAGAATCATCGTTAAAGATCCCGTCCCTATCCTGAACGGCGAGCTCCACAACATCAGGTCCCGGGGATGTAAAGACCCACTTATATTCCAGTGGTATGGTGACATAAGCTGTGGCGGCTCCGGTCTTCACTGCCGCAAGTGATGCAACCACCATTTCTGCCATACTACCTATAAACAGCGCTTTTCCACCAGAAACACCGGTAATCATAAACTTCGCGGCATCCTCCTCCTCAAATGTGGACCTTTTAACGAATGAAGACACTATCTTTTCCGGAATTCCTGTATCTGCGACAACGAGCTTGCCGGTGTGTAACTTACCGGGATAAAAAAGATTACCTATCTTTGGGAAAACCATTGTGACAGTGAGATCCGCATAAACTGCCTCTCCCAGAACCTCGCCACTCCATGGATTCACACCGGATGGGATATCCACAGAAAGGGTATAGGCACGGGATTCGTTTATCCAGTTTATAATCTCATTGTAAACACCCTTCACCCTGCCTCTGAATCCAGTTCCAAAAATAGCATCAACCACAAGATCAGCTCCAAGAATCTGACCTTTAACCTCCTCCTCGCAGGAAGTAACCTCGACCACCTTACCGCCAAGCCTCTCGTACAGCTTCAGGTTGCTCTTTGCGTCTTTCTTTAACCATCTCTTTTTTCCTATCAGAAAAACCGTTGTCTCTTTTGATTTTTCCAGCAAATACCTCGCTATTACAAGCCCCTCTGCACCATTATTTCCGGTACCGATTACGACAACAGACCTGTTAACAGGAAATTCTATTTCTTCAAGTAAAACGGAAAAGGCGGTCCTGCCGGCATTCTCCGTTAGTATGAGACTCTTCAATCCGAGCTCTTTTATTGCGGTTTCCTTTATTTTTTTCAGTTCTTCAGGTGTTAGTACATACATGCTGTTAACCTCAGTGTTAAATTTTAATCTTACGCGGGTAAAAATACCACGAAGGATGTTAAACAGCTGTTAATCTGATGCAGGGGATATACCAGCAGGTGATTTCCACAGGTAATTGATTTAATTGCAGAAGTAGGTTTAACGCTCGGGTAAGTTGATAGCGGGTTTTTGTATTGACTAAGTTGGTGGGGCGTTTCCTTTAAAGAGGTATTAATAAAAGGTGGGTGGGGCGCGCGCGAAGCGCGCGCCCCACCCACCTTTATTATCACTTCAGTATCACAATCTTCCTCGTCTTACTGTAATTTCCAGCCTCAATGCTCAAAAAGTACACTCCTCCACGAATCTTTTCCGTACTCCAGTCGATACTGTGGTTTCCTGCCTCCATCCTTCCCTCGTACAACTTTGACACAACCCTGCCACTCACATCATACAGTCTAATTTTGACATCCGTTGCCGCTGGAATAACAAATGAGATCTTCCCTCTTCTAACCACTGGATTCGGTGTTACATCGAAGAAGAACTTTACGGGTTTCAGAGCACCCTCACCCACGCCCACTGTCGGGGGCAATGTCGTGAATTTGATGGCTTTACCTGCTGATATTCCAGTTGCGAGTCTATCCGAGACACCGTCATAGTAAATCTGGATTCCGTCTGTTTCTGAAGCGTTTTCAATTCCTGTCGTGAAATCATCCTGCATTGGATCAGATAGATACTGGAAAACAATTTCCCCGTCACCTGTAGGTGTTGTGTAGTACATTGGATCGTAGAGGAGCACCTGAAATGTCTCCACCTCGTTTGAATGGGCAAAATGAGGCACCTGATACCATTCCACGATAAAAATGTGGTTGTCAGAGTCATAGTAATATGCGACCTGGCCACCTCTTGAGGGATTGAGGTCGTCCCACAGGGGAGCAATCATATTTGATGGACCATCACTGTTGGGTATGCCAGAGTTGCTGAAATCTCTTGCATTCTCACTGCCCATAGCAAGGTTTCCATTTGATCCGATGGTAATCTGGGTGAATGATGCACCGTAATAGTTAAATGTGAATGGGAGATTAACGAGCTGGTCATCGTCGTCTCCGAGCTGGATGACCGTTCCGCTACCGCCAGCCGCAGGTGCAATTTCTATCCAGTTGAAAACCGGTGCCGGTGAATAGGAAGAGTCGTTGTTCTCGTAAGCATAATAACCGTAGCTATCAGGTCCTGATGGATCATTCACCGTCATCTGACCTATTGTGAGTGTGTAATTAATACTCTTGGTATAACCGGATGAATCCACGAGTGTAATTGTCAGTTCTGCACTATGCTCTCTCGGTGTGGATGGAGATGCCTGAACAAAGAACATTGTGTCGCTCACCTCGCCTCCGTTGGCTGGAATAGAGGGGATAAAGGCGGTCGAATCAAGGACCTGGAGAAATGTGTCCTGTGTGGACAGAGAGACTGAGACATTGCCGGCGTCCTGTGTCCCAATATTCCTAAGAGTTACGAGAAACCTTCCACTTTCACCGGGATCGATCACCCCATTTCCCGACTCATCAAGAACGGAGATTCCGGTAAAGCTAACAACCACACCTTCAAGCGGCAGGTCCTTTTCAATGGTGAGATCGTCGATATACCATCCGTCCCGTGTAATTGAGCCGTCAGAGGTAATGAGAAATCTGATGTACACGGTGGTTGAACCCACAAAGGGCGAGAGATTGACAAAAACCTCCTCCCATGTGCTTTGCGAGCCGTTAACAGAAGCGAGATTTGTCCATTCGCCATTGGGGTCTGTCGCAGCCTGGACATAACCATAGTCAAAGCCACTTTCAAATTCATACCTCTGCCAGAAGTGGAGTCTTGCGAAGTAGGCGTCAGAAAGATCTATTGGTGTCGCAAGCATTGCATAGTAATTTGCGTTGTTTGGATACTGACCATTGGGGGAATCGGTGAGACTTCCATTCCCCGAATGGGCGTAAGATGTGGTGATTCCCCAGCTACCTGTTAATACCCAATCGGGAAGAGAAGACTCAAAGTCCTGTACATACCAGGGGTAGTAAGTGGGCTGTCCTATGACAACCGTAATCGTGTCAACTTTGGTGTATCCGGTCATGGATGTGTCACTACCTGTAATTGTGATGACAAATTGAGCGGCGAGACCGGCACGCCATGTTGAATCAACTGAAAATGAGAATCCATCTCCTGAAACTATAGAGTCATGCGGGATATCACCGTAAAATGAGGAGTTGTCCGTGATCGTGATAAGCGGGTTATCGGTTGATATCGTGGCATTCACATTGAGGACATCAAGTCCCAGGTTTCTAAGAGGAATGGTCATTGTTACACTCTCTCCTGGATCCGGCATACCATTACCATTTCCAGACGCATCATCATACACAGGTTGAAGTAATCTCAGGTAAGGAGCGTCAAGAGTCGGAGTTGATTCAATGACTTTCAGGGCATTTATACGACCCCACCCATAGTCGTTGTTGGGATAGGTATTGCCTGCTGGATGATCGACACCATAGTTTGTGAGAATATCATAAATGGTACTGTAGTCGAGAGATGGATTGAGTTCAAACATAAGGGCAATGACACCGGTTACATGGGGAGTGGCCATGGATGTTCCATCCCAGCTTTCGTAACCGCCGCCGGGTGTGCTTGATCTAACATTGACTCCTGGAGCTGAAATATCGGGCTTGATAAAATTCCAGTCTGGTCTTGACCAGAGTGTCGTATCTGACCAGGGGTACTGGTTGGGAGCCGGTCCCCTCGAGCTAAAGCTCGCAATATTATCATTAATGTCTGTTGCTCCAACTCCGATAACATTTGGAAAGTTACCGGGTGTTCCAGCAGATCCACTACCGGGACCAGAATTACCGCTGGCAAAAACCGGGATTATGTCAAACTCGTGCCAGGCCCTCACAAACGGTAAAAAGGTCGTGTCTGTTTCATCCGTACTACCCCATGAATTAGACACAGCCTTTATGTCCACACCTGAATCGACTTTCAAGGACACGAACCACTGGAAACATTCGATAATATCCTGATCCTGCCCGCTTCCTCCGGAATTAAATGCCTTGGCAGATGCAATCTGTGCCCTGTAAGCCACGCCAATGTCGTTTGTAAACGGACCAGGTCCATCACCACCAGCAATTGTCCCGGCCACATGTGTTCCGTGGCCGTGATCGTCATACGGGGTCGTCCTGTCATTCACAGCATCAAAGAAATAACCTGAGAAGTTGCCAGATAAGGCAGGGTGTGATGGATCTATTCCAGTGTCCATTGTTCCGACTATTACACCGTCTCCTGAGAGGCCATAGGCAGACCAAACTGAATCTGCTTTTATTTTCGTGATATTCCATTCAACAGACTTCTCCTGGGGTATGTCTTTAAAAGACTTTTTGGGCATAATGATGTGTCTCTCACGCACAACATCGACGAGAGCGACATCTTCTCTCTTCGCAAGCTCGACAATTACCTCTGGTGTGGCTTTGACATATAGCATGTTCACAAGCCAAAAACTCTCATACTCGGCAACATCTTCGGAACTCAGGAATGATATGACATCCCTCTGTGAATTCCTTGCGACGGTTTTCAGGACTTCGGCTTTGGCTTTGTAGCCTTTAATACCTGAAAGGTCCGCCTGCTGTTTCATCCAGACAAGAGCCTGAATACTCTCTCCAGGCCCTGCCTTGCTCAGTTTCTCCATCATGGCATCAGAAAGTTTCCCTGCATACAGGGAAGTTACCATGACCAGTGCAAGCAGATACTTCATACTAACCTCCTTTTAGTGCTGAAATTAACAAAATTAAGCCTATAAGGACAAAAATTGCCCCTGTTATCAGATTTATTATCCTGTGGGGGATGGTGTTTCCGAGCAGGGTTCCGGCAGCTATTGACAGTACCGATGCAGCCATAAATGCGAGTGTGGCAGAAACAAAAATACTGACTCGACTGATCTCTGGATGTGTTGAAAACAGGAATGTTGTTATGTTGGTCTTATCCCCAAGCTCTGCGAGGAAAACGGTTATAAAAATTAGGAAGAAAACCTTCAGGTTCAAAAACTAATCAACTCCTTTACCGAATGCCTCTTTTTCCCTTTCAATGAAATCTTCAAGAAAATTTGCAACAAATTTGTAAAATTTGAGTCTTGCCTCACTTCTGAGGTCCGCAATAAAGTCAGGCACCCATTGAAGAATATGCTCCTCAAAGAACTCTCTGGCGAGATCAAGATCACCTTCTTCCAGCAAAAATCGCATAAAATCCAGCTCGTAGGATATGTGATCCGGGAGATCCTCTTCGGGGATCATAAGGTTGTAAAGTGAATAGTACTTCGACACCTCCTCTGCATAGTCTCCCATCAACAACATTTCTCTGTATGCAGATTCATATGGTGGACACGGTAAGGTGGGAAAGCTATTGATAAACAGTCTCGTGTGTTCTGCCTGAAGTTCCTCAGGTGGAAGGGTCCTGAGCTCGTCAATTGCCTCACTAAATTGAAAAATAAGATTCTCAGCCTCAGAATACTCCTGAAGGACATCCTGAATGTAGTCTTCGATTTCGTTCAGTTTCTCGAAAAATTCCTCGTCAGGATAGAAAAACAGCTGGCTCAGGATCCTGTAGATACGAGCTCTATCATCAACATTCATGGTGGTTAATTTTAATGCCAAATAAATAATGGTCAACCATCCCGGACATTTGGAAAATATCAAACCACTTCTTCTCAAAAAACTTTTTATCGAACAGCCTCACCGTCCTGTGACACGAGCATTTGTAGAATTTTATTCTGCGAGGAATCTATTTTTGACCTGAAAGGTGGAACATATTACAGTCATGGTATAAAATTTGTGGACGCTATTCAAAAGGGAGGTTTCGTGCATGATTGAACTATTGCGAAATTTAACTATCCTCGTGCTGGTTTCATTAAAACCAGCTCCGGCAACCAATGTTAGAGCCTTTGACACTCCCAATGATGCTGGAGGAAGTGTTATCGTAAAATGGGACCTCTCAAAAGACGATTCTATCGTGACAAAGTATGAGATCATCAGGATCGTGGGGAGTCCTGATGGCAAAAGGGTAACTGCTGGATTTGTACTTCGTGGTACAAACACTTACAGGGATGTGGATCTTAAAAACGGTGAAAAATACTACTACATGGTTAGGACATGGGCAGACGGAGAATATTCGGACTCTGAGATAACAGCTGAGCCAGCGATACCCCGTCCCCAATGGTTCCATACCAAACGAGTCGTTGCACTTATCATCCTCCTCGTATTCGGGTCCCTGTTTTTCTATTACTTGAAGCTGGCAAAAGAAGGTGCTCCACTCTGGATCAGAAAGATTGCCGGTCTTGAGGCAATTGATGAGGCTGTTGGTAGATCAGTTGAGATGGGACGGCCTATTCTTTACATCCTCGGACTTGGATTCATATCAGACATACCGACCATTGCAGGTCTTGCCATACTTAAGAGAGTTGCCAAAAAGGCCGCTGAATACGAGGCAGATATTATTGTTCCCAACTATGATCCCATCGTGATGGTTGCTGCGCAGGAAACGGTAAAGGAAGGATACATGGAAGCAGGAAGGCCCGATCTGTTTAACGAATCAAATATTATGTTTCTCACTCAGGACCAGTTTGGGTACGCCGCCGGTGTTGATGGAATAATGGTAAGGGAGAAACCTGGAGCCATCTTCCTTCAGGGTCTATTCTATGCTGAATCCCTTATCCTTGCTGAGACAGGGCACTCCATAGGTGCGATACAGATCTCCGGAACAACATCGGTAACCCAGCTCCCATTCTTTATTGCTGCAACAGACTACACACTTATCGGAGAGGAAATGTATGCAGCAAGTGCTTATTTAACGAGGGATCCACTGGCACTTTCTACGCTAAAGGCAGAGGACATCATGAAAGCCCTATTTATCGGCCTCATGGCACTGGGCACAATTTTCGAAACTATCGCCCTTCTGACTGGTAATCCGGGTTTTCATGTTCTTAAAAACTTTTTCAACATGTTTTAACGGAGGAAGACTATGAAAAGGGAAGTTCCAATAGCAATTACCTTTATTTCCGGTGTATTACTCGTGATTGCGTTCTTTATCCCGCACGAGCCTTTTGGAAGCCTCGAGCAGAGATTCAACGACTGGTACATAATCGTATCTGGATTTGCACTTATCCTCGGAATTGATTCTTTGCTTCTGCACCACTGGAACAAGGTCTCAAGAAGAAGCAAAGATTGGTTCCATTCATTGAGTTTGATCATCGCCTTTTTCGTAACCCTGATATGGGGATTTTATTCCGGGATCAAGACGGGGCATTTTCTCTCAGCACAGTCAACATTCAGACAGTACTTCTACATGTATGTCTTCGTCCCGTTGCAGGCAACGATGTTCTCACTTCTTGCGTTTTTCATTGCATCAGCAGCGTACCGTGCGTTCCGGGCTGACAGATTTGAAGCTGCTCTGCTCCTCTTCTCAGCAGGAATTGTCATGCTCGGAAGAGTTCCCCTCGGAAATTCTGTAGCTCCATACATGGTTGCTCTCGTATTCCTCATTTTTGCCTTCCTGCTGTACACTGACGGCCGAAAAGAAGTTGATCCTATGAGGAAATATCTCAAGATTGGGGGAGCCGTAGTGAGTCTTCTCCTGATTTACCCTGTTGGATGGTTCTTCCTTCACTATACGGCACAGACAGCGGGATGGATAATGAATATACCACAGCTTGCGGCCAAAAGAGGGATCTTTGTCGGGATAGCTCTCGGTGGTATTGCGATGTCTCTCAGAATTATCCTTGGCATAGAAAAAACTTATCTGAGGTGAGAAAATGAAATACATTGAGAAACTTGCAAGAATTGACAGAAGGATAATTTATCTGATCCTCTTTTTAACGGTTCTGCTGCCTTATCTTTTTAAGATCAGTCTGCCGATGAAACCACTTCCTGAGGTGGTTCAGGCTTATAAGGAGATAGACAAACTTCCCGCTGGATCAGTTGTTATGATTTCAATAGACTACGATGCGGCTTCCATGCCTGAGGTCCAGCCCATGCTGTACGCGATTCTTCGACACTGTTTCAGCAAAGACCTGAAAATCATCATGCTTGGTCACTGGCCTCTTGGAATCCCTCTTGGTATTGCAGCTCTCGAGGATGTGGCGAAAGAATACGGTAAAAAATACGGTGAAGATTATGTGTTTCTCGGATTCAGACCGGGGGTTGCCGCTGTAATGATCAACATTGGTAAAGAAATCAGATCCGTGTTCAGAGAGGATTACTGGGGTACTCCGCTCGATTCTCTACCAATGATGCGGAATGTCCACACATACGATGATATCGCCATCCTCGTGGGACTTGAGGCAGGAGCGACCGGAGACTACTGGGTACAGTATGCTCAGGCGAGATACAATCAAAAGATCATACTGGGTGGAACAGCAGTGGTGGCGCCTGACTGGTATCCCTATTTACAGTCCAACCAGATCGTGGGCCTGATAGGCGGTCTTAGAGGTGCTGCTGACTACGAGAACCTTGTTCATAACAAAGCTCTTGCTTACTACGGAATGACTCCTCAGGCAGCAGTTCACATTCTCATCGTCATATTCATAATTCTCGGTAACATCGGATACTTAGCATTAAGGAGGAGGAAGTAAAATGGCACAGGTTTTCTGGACTTGGGTAGCTGCATTTTTAACCCTCGCTATATTCAGCTTTTTGTACAAGGATAATCCTTTTTACAAATTTGCAGAACACATTTATGTTGGCAGTTCCGCAGCTTTCTGGTTCGTTTACCTCTGGTATTTCGACATAAAACCCAAACTCATTGACGGCTGGAGGTACAACACGGGATTGGAAAAATATATTTTGATCATCCCGGCTATTCTTTCAGTTTTTATGCTCATGAGATTTATAAGACCCCTTGCCTGGCTTTCACGGTGGGCAATTGCATTTACCGTCGGAATGGCAGCAGGACTTGGAATAACAGCGGCTCTTCAGGGCTTCCTCGTTCCGCAGATCCAGGCTACATTTCTGCCACTCTGGGTCTCCAAAGGGAATTTCTGGCAGTCTCTCGGTGCCTCCCTGAACAACATTGTTCTCGTGCTCGGAACCATTGTAACAATCTTTTACTTTTACTTCTCCAAGGAGCACAAAGGTACTCTCGGTGCACTCTCACGGGCAGGTATCGTGTTTATCATGATCGCTTTCGGAGCATCCTTCGGCTATACGGTAATGGCAAGAATATCACTGCTGATCGGTAGGGTTTATTTTCTAATTCACGACTGGTTGCACATTGTCTAAAAAATTAAGTAACAGCCTGCTCACCATACTCATTGTCGTTGCAGTGGATCAGGTCTCAAAGTATCTGGTTTACTCGAACCTCAAGCTCTATCAGTCAATTCCACTGATAGATGATATTTTGAGGATCACCTACATCCACAATCCAAATTCCGTTTTCGGTCTCAGTCTTGGATCCCGATTTCCGTATCCTCTCATGATCATTGTCCTCATCCTGATTGTGGGTGTTATCTGGTTCTTTGAGAGACGAGCAGAATTCTACTATCTCTACAGCGCAATTATCGGAGGAGCAATCGGGAATCTGATAGACAGGGTTAGATTCCACGAGGTGGTTGATTTTATTGACATAGGGATCTCAAAAAACCTGAGATGGCCCGTTTTTAACATAGCGGATGCTTCAATTTCAATTTCTGTTGTATTAATATTAATCCTGAGTTTGAAAAAATCCGGATCGGAGGTAGATTAAAACATGCTCAACGCCTTTTGGGTTACAACTTTATATTTTTTTCTGGGAGCGAACTCTGTTCTGCCGGTAACTTCGCTTTCAATTGCTGATTCTCTATACAATCCCGGTGTATTCAAAAACACGGAAAAATTCAGTTTAAATTTAATCATAGAACCTTCGTTTATCACTGAGATCGAAGACGAGTACGAATATGCATACGACCAGTTCAACTCGACTATTGGAAAGATAAATACATACAGCGGTCAGTTTTCCTATGTGAAGCCGGTGAACATGCTACTTGGATGGACCTATAAAAACTTCAGCTTTGTAGCTGGATACGAACTTTACAAATCCTTTGAGAAGAGGGTGGATAGGGATATCTACAATAGAGATAACATGAGGATTGTGCACGAACACTTTGTTTCAAAAGGGGGAATCAGTGGAATTTATGCAGGATTCGGAATAAAAAACCGTCGTATCGGGGTTGGCACCAGAATTGTTAGATATACTTACGACCTCTCACTGGACGATGATACAGACCTGAATAGTGAAAAAACTGGTATTGAGATCTTTTCAAATGTAAACATTACCAGGAGGATCAGAGTTTCAACATTTTTCAGCCCGGATGTGGACTTTTTCAAGGCTCATCCTTCGGAGCAGTACTTGAATTATCTACAGGAAAACTTCCTCAACTACCACAGACTGCCAGACAGAAAGGGACTGGAAATCGTTTATCTTCCAGCAACGGACATTGTTACCATGACATCATTCACATTAATGAAAGAAGGGGAATCAAGATACATCCATCTGGATTTCAAGCACAACTTCCTTAATGTAAACGCCTTTGAATTTGGAGGAGGACTCTTCAGAGATAAAAACGACAGATGGGGCAGCTTTGTCAATTTCGGTCTTGGAATGTTGTATAAAAATCTTGGATTTGACACGCAGGTGAGGTACAGTTTCGTTGCCGACGAAGGCTCCAGTTTGTGTGAAAATCCATGTGAGAAAAATTTCTCTCTTGTAACCTTAAATCTGGTTTTGAGGTACAGGTTATGACCGCAATACTAATTTTTGTGGTCCTGGGGTTTTCTCAAAAATCGTTCAGCTATAATTACCTTCTGCTTCCATTTGGAAGTGATGGTGCGGTCTTTCGAACTGCACTCGTGTCGGACCCGACATCCGATTTTTCAGTTTACTACAATCCGTCCTTCAAATTCCACTCAAAGCTGGCTACATTTGCCTCTTCCTATCTTGTGGGATCGAGCTACGGAGGTATTCTGTTTTCTCCAGCAAAAGACATAACTGCTGGAGTGCTGTTCTTTTCCGACGGTGGACAGGACGAAGTGAACTATGAGGGAATAAAGATCGGGACATACTCATCCACTTATCTCTCACTCTTTGCGAGCACACCATTACCCTACACACACAGGATAGGTGAAAGGGTATTAGTTTCTGGTGTTACCGGGAAACTGCTTTATCAGTCCATTGCCGATAGAAAATCTCTTGCAGTTGCAATTGATGGCGGGATTTATCTTCCATTCAATTCGAGGGTAAAAATTGGTGCATCTGTGAGGAACATCGGTATCGAAATCAAACATTTCTACGAAAAGAACTACTTTCCACCGCCTGTAATTTCCATAGGGGGTTTTGTCAAATTATCAGAAAAACTCGTGTTTCTCCTTGCCGGTGGTCTGGAGCTGAATTACGGCTTTATTTTCGACGCAGGAATCCGATTATCTCCTGTCAGGATGTTTCAAATTTCAGCAGGATACTCGCTCAAAGGACGGGAGCTGAATACAGGAGCAAATCTTGACATCTTGAATGGACTTGCAGGCGGATTTATTTTTAAGGTCAAAGATCTCAAAGTGAGTTATTCAATTATGCCCATGGGGGAACTTGGACTCACACATTATGTTGGCATAGTTTACAGATAAAATGGTAGCAACAAAGACGCTGGTTGAAAACAGAAAGGCACGCAGAGATTACGAGATTCTTGAAACTTACGAAGCAGGAATAGCTCTCAAGGGGAGCGAAGTAAAGTCAGCAAGGTTAGGGAAAATCTCCATAAAAGACGCCTATGCCGAGGTCCGGGATGGTGAACTGTATCTCGTGGACATGCATATAGCACCCTATCCCCAGGCAGGGAGGTTTGGTCATCATCCTGAACGCCCGAGGAAACTCCTTCTTCACAAGTATGAGATAAAAAGGCTTATTGGCAAGGTCAAGGAAAAAGGACTCACACTCATTCCCCTACGAGTTTACCTTAAGGGCCACCTGATAAAGGTGGAGCTTGCTCTCGTAAGGGGTAAAAAACAGTATGAAAAAAGAGAGGCAATCAAAAAGAGAATCATTGAAAAAGAAATTGCTCGTGCTTTAAAGTATGACAAAAGATAAATCTTAACACATCAGGAGGGAAGTCCCTGAGGAGGAAGAAAACATGGTACCAGAATTCACATTGACCGAAGAAAAATTAGATGAACAGAAAGAAGAAATTTTAAAAATCCTTGAAGAGAATAAGAAGAAGCTGGAGCAGCTTATCTCGATCCCGGATAAGACTTATGAAAATTTTGTAAAACCCTACCAGCTTATGAATCACAGGCTACAGGTCCTATTCACACCTGTAGCCCTCCTGCACAGTGTAAAAAACTCTGAAAAAACAAACGAAGTTTTCTCACATTTATTACCGCAGATAACCGGATACTTCACTTCCCTGCACCAGGATCCCCGACTTTATGAGGCATTCAAAGAGATCCTTGAAAAAGAAAATGGTACCCTGAACCAAGAACAGAAACGAGTCCTTGAGTTACTTGTCAAATCATTCCAGCTCGAGGGTGTCAAACTCCCGGACAGTGATCGGGACAGGGTAAAGACAATCAACATCAAACTCTCTGAGCTGAGTAACAAATTTGCCCAGAATGTCTTGAATGCCATTAACAGCTATGAGTTGATCATCGAGGATCCTGAAGATGTTAAAGAACTTCCTGAAATGGAAAAACAGAAGGCACTGGTGGAGAAAGATGGCAAAAAAGTTTACAGATTTACCCTCTTTCAACCGAGTTACATCGCCTATTTGACTTACGGCTCCAGCAGGGAAAAGAGAGAGGAGCTTTACAGAGCCTATGTTACCAAAGCACCAGAGAATGACGAAATAATAACAGAAATCCTGGCTCTGAGAAACGAGAAGGCAAAACTTCTTGGTTTTGAAAACTTTGCTCAGCTTGCCCTTCAGATGAGAATGGCAGATTCACCAGAGGAAGTAATCTCTTTTCTCAAAAAACTTGCAAGGGAGAGCAGAAACGCAGCTTTAAGGGAATACGAAGAACTGAATGAATTTGCCCACAAGAAAGGGCTCAACGATGATGTCCAGCCCTTTGACTTTTACTACTATGCCGAGAAACTCAAGAAAGAGAAATTTGATGTTGATGATGAGATCTATAAACCCTATTTTGAGCTAAACAGTGTACTCAACGGTCTTTTCACTTTTTTAAACAAACTCTTTGGACTCGAATTTGAACCTGTAAAAGTACCGGTATGGCATCCATCTGTCAAAGTTTTCCACATTTACAGGAACAAAGAGTTTATCGGTAGAATTTACTATGATCTCGAGGCGAGAAAAGGGAAGAGAAGCGGCGCATGGATGGGCGACTGGGTGGTTCATCATACAAACGAGAAAGGCGAGACAGTACCACCTGTTGCATTCGTTGTGGCCAATTTCCCTGAAGCATCCGGGGACTCTCCATCCCTTCTGAGACCTTTTGATGTGAAGACACTGTTTCACGAAATGGGACACGCACTCCAGCATCTACTGAGCAAGGTCAACGAGCCCAATGTCAGTGGAACCGGCGGCGTGGAATGGGACGCAGTGGAGTTCCCATCACAATTCCTCGAAAACTTTGTTTACGAAAAGGAGGTCTTGAATCTCTTTGCAAGACACTATAAAACTGGCGAACCAATGCCGGACGAACTTCTTAGAAAACTCAAAGATATCAAAAATTTCCTTTCGGGTTTACTCATGCTTCGCCAGCTCGAATTTGGACTTTTTGATATGCTTATTCACCTCGACAAATACACGGTAAATGATGTCTATGACATCCTGTGGAATGTAAGAAGGGAAATTTCCGTCATAATGCCCCCCAAGTATGAAAGATTTTACAGGAGCTTCAACCACATTTTTGCTGGTGGCTATGCCGCAGGATACTACAGTTACAAATGGGCAGAGGTCCTCTCAGCAGACGCCTTTCTCCATTTTGTGGAAAATGGTATTTTCAACAAAGAGATTGCAGAAAGATTTTACAATGAAGTCCTCACCAAAGGAGGAAGTCTACCTGCAAGACAGATATTTAGAAACTTTATGGGAAGAGATCCTGATCCCGAATCACTCCTGCGTTTAAGCGGCATAAAGTAAAGGGCACGGTTCAAAAATTTAAGAAGGTGGTACACGAAAAATTCATGTCCACACCTGCGGGTGTTGGAATAATTTTTTACATTGTAGAAAGATTCTCTTTCTGCTTGCAAGAAGATCCATCTATTCCCCAACTTTCAATTCATGAGAGAAAATCGAGGGAAGTTATCTTCTCCACAGTGTTAACGCACTGTGGAGAGAGAGTCGAAAAATACATTCCTTCTATTTCCGAAGCTTTTTCGAATAACCCTATGAACTCCTCTGGATGTTTGAAAAATATTTTACCAGTAGTTGCTTTCTCGTCACTTTGTGGAAAAACTCCTTTTTCTCCCTTATTTTTGCGAGGGGATCCACCCACAACCTCCCCCCATTTGTGAAAATCCACCTACAACCTTCCCTCCCATTTGTGAGATTTCACCTACAACCTCCCGCTCTGCGGGGGTACCCACAACTCCCCTCCCGCCTTGCGGGAGGGGATTAAGGGGAGGGCAAAAGGACCACTAACTTCTCTTCCAGCCAATCCTCCCCTACAAAGTGGGAAATAAGATTGAAGAGGATCCTCCGCCCACTTATCGAAGGCTCAAGAAATCTCGCAACAGTTCCGGAGGAGATTGGTAAGTGTTCCCTACTCAGTGCTGACTTACCCCGGGTAAGTATCCTTTCCCAGAGTACCAAATGCTCAGGAGTGAGTTAAAAAGTCATATCCCCTTTTATACCCTAAAGGAATTTTTTCGAACACCCTCTATGTACTTCTTGACCTCACTCTGTCATGAATGTATAATTATTCACCGAAAATGAAAGAATATAATTTCAACAAGCCTCATAAAAGCCTGAACTTCCCTTCGGGCATTACTGTTAGATTCCCTTATAGAAGACCTTTCTAAGCCCGGGGTGTCTTCTTCACCCTGGAGGAGATGTAGAATGATGGCGTGGTATATTTTTACAAAATTTTTAAAATCGGAGGAAAAAGGATGGTGAAGGTTGGTATCGTTGGCGGATCAGGTTTCACAGGTTACGAACTCTTAAGGCTCTTAAATTCTCACTACTCCGTTGAAATAATCTTTGTCACCTCGGATGAACATGCTGGAAAACCCGTGAATTCTGTCTTCCCATCCGTTAACTCCACAAAGCTGAGCTACATCCCACATGAAAGGTCATTTGAATTTAAAGATGTGGACCTTGTTTTTACGGCACTTCCACACGGCAAATCCGGAACCTTTGTACAGAAGTTTTTTGACCTCGGCGTGCGCGTCATCGACCTTGCCGGTGACTCAAGGTTTTCCGATCCAGACATATTTAAAAAATGGTATCACATGGATCATCCCTCTCCTCAATACCTCAGCAACATTGTTTATGGAATACCAGAAATTTTCAAAGACAAAATAAAATCGGCACCTATTGTGGCCAATCCGGGATGTTATCCAACGAGTGTCATCATACCCTTATACCCGGTCCGCGAACTGATTGATGATGTTATTGTGGATGCAAAATCCGGCGTTTCAGGCGCAGGCAAAACCTGCACGGAAAAAACACACTTTGTCAATGTAAACGAAAACTTTTTTGAATATTCGGTGGGGAAATCCCACAGACACATAGGCGAAATGGAGGTATATTTAGGTAAAAATGTTACCTTCTCCGCAGGTCTCCTCCCCATCACCAGGGGAATTCTGTCCACCATTTATGTTAAAAAACGTACCCCCACGGATTTTTACGAAAAGATCTCCAACTATTACAAAGACTCCCCATTTGTCAGGATTTACAGGGAGAAAACAATCTCCATCAAATCCGCTATCTACTCAAACAATATTCTCATTTCAATTTTCGAAAATGACAAAAATGCGATAATCATTTCTGTTATTGACAACCTTATAAAAGGAGCAGCCGGACAGGCTATCCAGAACATGAACATCATGTTTGGTATTGATGAATGTAAAGGGCTCCCCAATGGAGGTATTGAGCTATGAAAATTTTAATTAAAGTGTCAGGAAAAATGACAAAAAAGGCAAATTTCCTCCCTATAGCGGAGGAGATCGCAGAATTGAAAGATAACGGGCACCAGGTCATCGTCGTCCACGGAGGCGGAAACGAAATATCAGAGATGCTCGACAAACTGGGAATAGAAACGAAGTTTGTCAACGGATTACGCGTTACCACACAGGAAGTCCTCAAAGTCGTGGAAATGGTCCTTTGCGGTGTGGTCAATAAACGACTGGTAAGCGCCATGCAGGAGGCTGGTGTTCCTTCCATAGGTATCTCCGGCAAAGATGGAAACTTCATCGAGGCAGAGATGTATGATCCTGCACTCGGATATGTTGGAAAGATAAAGCGGGTGAACACTCACATTGTTGAAAACATCCTCAGCACCGGCTATGTCCCAGTCATCGCACCTGTCGGAACTGACAGACACGGGAACTCTTTGAATATCAACGCCGATACTGTTGCCTCGTCAGTTGCCGGCGCCCTCGGTGTTGACCACCTTTTCCTCATCACAGATGTCCCGGGAATTATTGACAATGAAGGTAACATCATTAGCGTGATCACACTCGATGAAATTGATAAACTTGCATCAGCAGACTTTATAAAAGGTGGAATGATCCCAAAACTAAAGGCAGCCCGTGATTCGCTGATCCAGGGGACGGAGTTCGTCCACATCATTAACTGGACAGGAAAAGGCTCTATAAAAGACCAATTAATTAACATGGCAAAAGGAACCACATTAAGGAGGAGTTACTCATGGGTGATGTAGTGCTCGCGTACTCAGGTGGACTCGACACTTCCACCGCAATAAAGTGGATAGAAGAAAAGTATGGACTCGGAGTCATTGCTGTAACAATAGATGTAGGACAGGGCGAGGATCTTGAGGAGATCAAAGAAAAAGCCCTCAAAATCGGCGCCAAAAAGGTCTATGTATTTGATAAAAAAGAGGAATTTGTAAACGAATATGTCATGCCCGCATTAAAAGCCAATGCACTTTACGAGGGCGTATATCCTCTTATTAGCTCACTTTCAAGACCTTTGATAGCAAAAACCATCGTGGAAGTGGCGCGAAAAGAGGGAGCTGTGGCAGTTGCACACGGATGCACAGGCAAAGGCAATGACCAGGTGAGATTCGATGTATCTTTCAATATCCTCGCTCCAGATCTCAAGGTTATTGCTCCAATCAGAGAATGGGGTTTCTCCAGAGACGAGTTAATTGACTACGCCCGGGAAAAGGGGGTTCCGGTACCTGTTACAAAAAAGAGCCCTTATTCGATTGACTTCAATGTCTGGGGTAGATCCATCGAGGCAGGAGTGCTTGAAGACCCTTACACAGAACCACCGGAAGACGCGTTTGTCATGACAGTATCTCCGCAGAATGCACCGGACAAACCCACTTATGTTGAAGTTGAATTTGAAAAAGGCATCCCCGTTGCCGTCGATGGCAAAAGGATGTCAGCACTTGAAATTATCCAGCTCCTGAACAGAATAGGAGGGGAAAATGGATTTGGCAGGATTGATCACATTGAGAGCAGACTTGTGGGGATTAAGTCTCGTGAGGTTTACGAGGCACCTGGTGCCTTGAGCCTGATAGAGGCTCACAAAGCCCTTGAGTTCCTGACACTGCCAAAAGATTTGATTTTCATAAAACAAAATCTGTCCAATTATTACGCAAGACTGATTTATTTTGGTCAGTGGTTTTCTCCAATGAAAGAAGCAATCGACGCATTTATGGAGAAAACACAGGAGCATGTAACGGGTACAGTAAGGCTGAAATTCTACAAGGGAAGTATGCAGGTTGTTGGTAGAAAGTCACCCAAATCGATATACAGGGAAGAGCTTGCGACATACAGTGAGGGGGACAAATTTGATCACAGGGCATCAGAAGGGTTTATCAAGATTTACGGACTTGACCTAGTGCTTTACGAAAATTAGCACTGCCTCCTTCAAGGTGGGGGCGAGGCGCGCTTTTAGCGCGCCTCGCCCCCACATCACACATCCCACTTAAAAATGGATCTTCCCTGCACCCGGCGGATATGAAATTATCTCACTTTTCTCATCCGTCGTGTAAAATGTTATAAATATCCCATCACCATCGAGATCGCCGGTAGCGTAGATAGTAATGTCTGAAATTCCGTCAATTGGCTGAGGGGTGGGACCCCTGAAATTTCCCTGATCATCCAGAACTGTTGACACATTGTATCCAACACCACCGTGTATTCCCCCGACATTTCCCTCCCTCACTGCATAGGAAAAATACACATCACCCGCTGGTTTAAAGCCGAGAAGACCAAATCCCTCATTGTCCGGAACAACTGGCCACTTTCTTTTACGGGGAGTCGGCTTTGAGGCTGGAGTTGAAGCACAGACAACATAGATGTCGTACTCTGCCACAAAGCTCTCCTCAAGATTTCTGATGGCACCGAGATTTGTGTATGCCTCCGTGATCTTGGCTTTAATCTGGAATTTTTTGTACTGGTTAACCGAGATTACAACCAGCACTGAGATGATCAAAATCCCCACAAGAACCTCAATAATTGTGAATCCAGAATCTAATTTTTTCATTCCTATCAATTATAGCCATCTGGTTTCATTAAAGCAAGACTATAGATTTACATTTAAGACGCCCAAATCAGTCGTATTTAAAGGTAATCCTGAAATTGTCATCCCTTAATCTTTTAGCATAGAAAATAATTCAAAACCTGAAATTTGTTTGTATAGTGAAAATTTTCAAAAGTCGTGTTTATAGGTTAACTTACAGGCTAAATCCATCTCGTGGACTTTTTATTTTCCCTGTGATTTTTTGAGAACAAGGTTGGCGAGAATTTCGGATTCAGGTAGATTAAAAGCCTGTTTTTTGTTGATTTATGGAGGTTTTTGAACTATAATTTAAACCTCGTGATGCAGATTTCCCGAATATTTCTCCATAACTTCAGGAATTACGAACGACGGACTTTTGAGTTTGACCCCGGAATTAATGTTATTGTCGGACCTAACGGTATAGGGAAGACGAATCTTCTTGAGAGTATCGCATATCTTTCAATGCCCAGGTCATTCAGGGGTGTCAGAGATCAGGAGCTCATTAAATGGGGGAAAAATGGTTTCGATCTCAAGGGAGTCGTAGAGACCTCCTATTCGTCACATCTTCTTGAAGTACACTATCACGGTGGCAGGAAAAATTATTTGATCGACGGTAAGAAGATAGAAACTTTTGCAGATATTTTTAAAATCTTCGTAACACTTGTTGTGACAGCCAAGGATCAGGAGATAATTGACGGACCTCCGGAGGAAAGGAGGAGAAACATTGATTATTTTGGTAGTTTCTACGATCCTGCCTATTACCAACTGCTCCTCGATTACAGACGGGCATTAAAGGAGAAAAATGCACTTTTAAAAAAGAATCCACCAATGGAGCATGTTATCCCGTGGAATTTAAAGTTGTATGAGCTCGCAGAGGAGATCGTATCTTCGAGGGAGAGATTTATCAAAATGATTGAAAACATTTTGAACATAAAGATCGTGGAGCTTGGTCTCAACGGGAAGATAGAGTTTATTTACGAGCCATCAATTGAAGGGCTTAAGGAGTATTCAAGGGAACTCTTTGAAGAGGAGAAGAGGGCCGGGCACTCACTGGCTGGTCCTCATAGGGATAGGATAAATCTAAACTTTATGGGGTACCCAGTGAATGTGTCAGCGTCTGAAGGCCAAAAAAGGCTCATCCTCCTGGGACTTTTCCTGACGGAGAGAGAGATTCTGGGAGACAGGATAGGAGAACTACCGGTATTGATACTCGATGAGCCTTTGAGCGTGCTGGGTGAAGACAAAATCTCCATGCTCATATCCAGTTTGAGTGGTCAGGTCTTCATTTCATCGGTAAGGTATCTGGAAGGATTCAAGGCTATTGAGCCGGGAGTGGTAGAAATTTATGGAAAAAATTGATAGGTCACTCGAGGCTGTCTTAAAGAAACTCGGCATATGGAAAAGATACGAGGAGCAGGTAATAGTTCAGAAATTCAATGAGGAATATCCGCAGAAGTTCGATTACAATATAGAGGCTTTAGACTTCAAAAAGGGTGTCCTTATCGTTGGTGTAAAGCATCCTGCCCTGATGAGCAATCTATTGATGATGAAGCCTGCTATTTTAAAAGAGATCAGGCAAAAGTTTGGTGTGGATATTAAGGACATAAAATTGAGGAGGTTTAAAGGGAGTAAGAGATGAGCGAAAAATACACAGCTTCTGATATAAAAGTTTTGAAGGGACTCGAGGGCGTAAGAAGGCGCCCGGCTATGTACATCGGTGATATTGGCAAGAGGGGATTACATCACCTCGTCTTTGAAATAGTGGACAACGCCATTGACGAAGCTCTCGCCGGATACTGTAAGAATATCTATGTTACTATCAACGAGGACGGCAGTGTCAGCGTCGAAGATGACGGAAGAGGAATCCCTGTGGATATACATCCTGAGCTTGGAATTCCTGCAGTAGAGGTGGTATTTACTCAGTTGCACGCTGGAGGTAAGTTTGATTCAAAAGTTTACCAGATCTCAGGCGGACTGCACGGTGTGGGAGCATCTGTAGTAAACGCCCTATCAGAATGGCTTGAAGTCGAGATTCGTCGTGACGGCAAAATTTACAGACTGAAGTTCAGGCGGGGTGAGAAGATAGGGGAAATGGAAGTTGAGGAAACTGACGAGGAAAGGACAGGAACAAGGGTAACTTTCAAACCGGACCCGGAAGTTTTCAAGGTCACAAGATTTGAATTTGAGATTCTAAGGGATAGGCTTCGTGAGCTCGCATTCCTTATACCGGGTGTCAGAATCGTCGTTGAGGACAGAAGACAGAACAAAAAAGAAGAATTCCATTACGAGGGTGGCCTCAAAGAGTTTGTGAGATACCTTGATGAGGCCCGTGAGCCCATTCACGAACCCTTTTATATGAAGGCATCAAAAAATGGCACTGAGATTGAGATTGCACTTGAGTACAACACTGGATTCGTCGAAACTATCCTAAGTTTTGCCAACACCATAAACACACACGAAGGTGGAACACACCTTACAGGGTTTAAATCCGCCCTGACAAAGGCGCTCAACGATTACGGGAAGAAAACAGGTCTCCTCAAAAAGTACAGTCTCAGTGGAGATGATGTCAGGGAAGGTCTAACCGCTGTGATTCATGTAAAGCTAAAAGATCCCCAGTTTGAGGGTCAGACCAAGACAAAACTCGGTAACGGCTATGTTGAAGGGCTTGTAAGGAGTTTGTTTTATGAGAGGTTTATGAGATTTCTTGAGGAGAATCCACGGGTAGCCCAGAAGATCATAGAGAAGGCAACCCTTGCAGCAAAATCGAGGGAGGCTGCCAAAAAAGCCCGTGAGCTCACAAGGAGGAAAAGCTTCCTTGAGTCTGATTCACTGCCGGGGAAACTTGCTGACTGTTCCTCCAGGGATCCATCTGTCTCTGAACTCTTCATAGTCGAGGGAGAATCCGCCGGTGGTTCTGCAAAACAGGGGAGAAACAGGGAATTCCAGGCTATCCTGCCCCTTAAGGGTAAGATCCTGAATGTAGAAAAGGCAAGACTGGACAAAGCTCTTTCAAATGAGGAGATTAAAACCATAATTTCTGCAATTGGTTCGGGTTTGAAAGAGGAGTGTGACCCTTCCAAAGCCAGATACCATAAGATCATCATAATGACAGATGCCGATGTCGATGGCTCTCACATTCGCACCCTTCTTCTGACATTTTTCTACAGGCTGATGAAACCCCTCATCGACGCCGGATTTATTTACATTGCTCAACCACCACTGTACAGAGTTCAGAAAGGGAAAAAGGTCTGGTACCTACACTCCGACGAGGAGCTTGAGGAACTCCTGAAAGAGATCGGGGAGGATAAGGTAACTATTCAAAGATACAAGGGTCTCGGTGAGATGAACCCCGATCAGCTGTGGGAAACAACAATGGATCCAGAAAGACGGATCTTGAAAAGGGTGACCCTTGAAGATGCGGCTGAAGCAGATAAGCTTTTCTCCATCCTTATGGGGGACAAGGTGGAACCAAGAAGAAAATTCATACAGGAGAACGCCAAAAAGGTGGTTAACCTGGATGTCTGATCTTTTAATATTGAACATCGGTGAACTTGTAACAGCTGAGGGAGACAGTGCACTCCCCCCGTCAAAAATAGGGTTAAAAATATTAAAAAATGCTGGAATTTTCATTAAAGATGGGAAAATCCACGAAGTTGGACCATCTGAGGATCTTGAGAAAAAGTATCACGAAACTCTGACCATTGATGTGGACGGAATGGTTGTTATTCCGGGATTTGTTGATCCTCACACCCACCTTATTTATTCGGGTTGCAGACATGAGGAATTCCTTGCAAAACTTCATGGTGAAAGTTATATCGAAATTCTGAAAAAAGGAGGCGGAATAAACAGCACTGTGAGATCCACCCGGTCTGCCTCCGAAGAGGAACTCCTCGATCTTGCGATCTATCGTGCAGAAATAATGCTTTCTAAAGGCACGACAACCCTTGAAATAAAGTCCGGCTATGGACTTGATTACGAGAACGAGAAAAAGATCCTTCGCGTTGCAAATAGACTGAAGGAAAATGTCAGACAGGATGTAGTTGTAACCTTTCTCGGTGCCCATACTGTACCCCCTGAATTCAGGAACCATCGGTCAGACTATATAAGTTTGATTACAGAAAAAATGCTATCTGATTTCAGAGATCTGGCTGAGTTTGCAGACATCTTTGTAGAAGACGGGGCATTTTCTCCGGATGAGGCAAGGGTAATTTTAGGCAAAGCGAAGGAGCTCGGTTATGGGATCAAGGTCCACGCAGACCAGCTTTCAGATCTCGGTGGAGGCGGTCTTGCAGCCGAGTTTGATGCGGTATCTGCAGAACACCTTGACTATGTGAGTCCTGATAGTCTTGAAAAAATGAAGGAAAAAGGCACGATCGGAGTACTCCTTCCCACATCCACTTTCTTTATGCGCGGGAAAAAGATCCCGCCTATCGAGCTTTTCAGAAAATACGATGTTCCCATGGCACTTGCAACTGACCACAATCCAGGGACTTCACCCTATTTTTCCATGCAATCGGCCATGGTTTTTGGCGTACTTTACTTTGGAATGACACCGGAAGAGGCTTTTGTGGCTTCCACTCTCAACGCTGCATCTGCAATAGGGAGAGCCAAATCCGTTGGCACGATTGAAAATGGTAAAAAAGCTGATCTTCTGATTTTGAATACCCATTCCTGGGTGCATCTCCTGTATGAACCTGACAGAAACACTGTTGAAGTTGTTATAAAAAATGGTGAAATAGTTTATGAAAAAACCAAGCATTAAAAAGCTCATTCCATTAATTGCCCTGATTGCTGGTGCTTGCACATATTCCTTCTCAGGCTACTTCCCCTCTCATTTGAAAAAAGTTTCCATTCATGTGTTTCAAAACAAAACCATGATGTACGGACTTGAGGGGACTGTAACTGAATACTTTATTGATAAAATCAGGGAGGATGGAAGATTCACCATTGTTCCCGATAACGAGGCAGGGATGATCATTGATGGGAGTGTTGTTGGTTACAAAAAGGCGCCTTTCAGGTATGATGACCAGGGGAACATTCAGAGCTACAGAATTGAGCTCAGACTCGAGCTTGAATTTTTTGATAAGGTGGAGAACAAACCCTTTCTGCCAAAGGCAGTTTATAGTGGTAACGGCACTTATGATGTAGCCACAGAAACCGAGGAAGACGGGATAGAGAGGGCTGTTGACGACATTTTCTCAACGGTAATTCACAAACTCTTTCAGGTGGCTTTTTGATGAAGAGGCTCCTACTTGAAGTAGAAAAGATGATTCCTGGTGGCGATGCAATCTCTTACTACGATGGTAAGGCTGTTTTTGTGGACGGTGGTGTACCCGGTGACAGGGTGGAAGTGGAAATAATCAAGGAGAAAAAAGATTATCTCGTAGGCAAAATAAGGAAACTGCTTGAACCATCGGAAGCGAGGACAAAACCCGTCTGTCCTTACTTTCCAGAATGTGGTGGATGCCAGTGGCAGATGGTTGACTATTCCTGGCAACTTAAGTTCAAAAAAGACATTATCCTCGATGCCTTTCGGAGAATCGGGAAAATGCAGGAAATTCCTGTTGGCGATGTAATCGGAATGGACTACCCCTGGCATTTCCGCAACAAGGCACAGTATCCGCTAAAACGAACGAAAAACAGGGTCCTGATAGGGTATTACAGAGAAGGAACTCATCACATTGTTGACATAGACTCCTGCCGGGTACAACTCAAACAATTTGACCCTGTTTTAAAGGGTGCCAAAGAAATCCTGAAAAGAGAACCTCTGACAATTTACAACGAACTCAAACACTACGGAAAACTAAGGCATTTTGTACTTAGAGGTTCAGAGAATACCGGTGAGACCCTCATTGTGCTCGTCGTCAAAGAAACAGCCATAGTAAAAACTTTCGCAGAAAAGCTCATGGCTCTTGACCCTGAAAGGATTATAGGCGTGGTTGAGAATATTAATCCCAAGAGAACAAATGTGATTTACGGACCCAAGACTCGAAAGGTATTGGGTAGACCTTATTACATGGAAAAAGTGCTCGGTAAATCTTTCCGTGTCTCCGCCCTTTCTTTCTTTCAGGTTAATGTCAAACAGGTTACAAAACTCCTTGAATTTATGAGGTCGAAGATCGGAGACAACTATAATCTCGTAATTGATGCCTACGCAGGTGTCGGTTTGTTTGCCCTGAATGTTGCCGATAGAGCAAGAGTGGTTATCGGTATAGAGGAAAGCACATCCTCTGTTAAAGATGCTCATGAAAACATTGGGATAAACAACCAGTTTAATGTTGAGTATTACGAAGGAAAAGTGGAAAACATCCTTCCTACATTGAAAAAACCCGATCTTCTGCTACTTGATCCCCCGAGAAAGGGACTGGAAAAGGAGGTGATTGATTTTATTATCGAAAAAAGACCTCCGGAGATAATCTATGTCTCCTGTAATCCCGTAACACTTGCAAGGGACTTAAAGATTCTCATAGAAAAATACGAAATAGAACTCATCCAGCCTTATGACTTTTTCCCTCATACCCATCATGTGGAAAGCCTCGTGATACTGAAGTCAAAAGCCTGACACAAACTTCCCCGATCTTGCTTTTCCACTGAAAAGTACCATTTTTGATCTTTAATGACGAAAGTATAAGTGATTGAGAGCCTCCTTTTATCCTAAACCCGCGATGGTGTTTGAAAAACATTTCTCCGGGGTAAAAGGGATATTTAATTTTTTAACTTTCTCCCCCCGGGCGTTCGGTACTGAAGGGACACTCATCGTACTCTTTTCCACAGGATACATCAACCCTGTGTGGGAGACACTCATCAATCTTCTCCCCACTTTGTGGGGAGGATTGACTGGAAGAGAAGTAAGTGGTCTTTTTGCCCTCCCCTCAATCCTCCCGCAATGCGGGAGGGGAGTTGTGGGTACTCCCGCAGAGCGGGAGATTGTAGGTGAAATCTCACAAACGGGCGGGAAGGTTGCAGGTGGATTTTCACAAATGGGGGGAGGTTGTGGGTCGATCTTCTCGCAAGCATAAGGGAGAAAAAGAGAGTTTTTTCCGCAAAGTAAAGTGAAGTATCTACTGGCAAAATATTTTCGGACATCCTCTTCTCTGACACTTGGCAATTGTAATGAAACCAAATATAATAAAGTGTTCATTATTTTAGAAGGAGGATGTCATGGATATTTTCCAGAAATGTGCCAACTTCGTGGAGGCAGACAAGGTTAAAGAGGAAGGGCTTTATCCATACTTCAGACCAATAGCCTCAGCTGAGGACACTGAGGTGATCATCGAGGGCAAAAAAGTCCTGATGTTCGGGTCTAACAATTACCTTGGCCTGACAGTCCATCCAAAGGTTAAAGAAGCAGCCATCAAGGCAATAGAAAAGTATGGTACGGGAACATGTGGATCACGATTTCTCAACGGCACTCTTGAAATACATCTGGAGCTTGAAAGAAAGCTTGCCCGGTTTATGAAAAAAGAGCGTGCACTCGTATTTTCTACAGGTTATCAAACAAACCTTGGCACAATATCAGCCCTCGCCGGAAAAGATGATGTTGTCATCACTGATAAATGGGACCATGCGAGTATCATAGACGGTACAAGACTGTCTCTCGGTGAAATAAGAAGGTTTAAACACAACGACATGGCTGATCTCGAACGGGTTTTGAAGTCTATACCAGACAATAAGGGAAAACTTATTGTCGTTGATGGTTTATTCAGCATGGAAGGAGATATTGCTGATCTTCCCGGTATTGTAGAACTTGCCAAGAAATATGGTGCAAGACTTATGGTGGATGATGCCCATGCGATCGGTGTACTTGGTCCAAATGGTCGAGGAACAGCCGAGCACTACGGCCTTGAAGATGAAGTGGATCTCGTCATGGGTACATTTAGCAAGTCCTTTGCCTCTCTCGGTGGATTTATTGCAGGAAAAGAATATGTTGTTAATTTCATCCAGCATTTTGCGAGATCCCTGATCTTCTCTGCAAGTATGCCACCTGCAAATGTGGCAGCCGTCTCTGCCGCTCTTGATATTATTATCAACGAGCCAGAAAGGAGACAGAGACTCTGGGACAACACAAAAAGAATGCTCGAAGGACTTAGGGGAATGGGTTATGACACCGGCTTATCAGAAACCCCTGTTATTCCTGTAATCATCGGAGATGACATGAAAACATTCATGTTCTGGAGGGCTCTGCTGGACAACGGTGTTTATGTAAATCCTGTAATTTCCCCAGCAGTTCCCCCGGGAAGACAGCTTCTCAGAATCAGCATGATGGCCACACACACTGATGAACAGATCGATCGGGCACTTGAAATTTTTGAAAAGCTCGGCAAAAAATTTGGAATAATATAAAGGAGGACCGATATGGCAACCAAAGACGATGTTATTAAGGCTTACGAATTCGCAATAGAACTTGAGAAAGAAAGCCTTAAAAGCTATCTTGATCTTGCAAAAAGAACCCATGACATGACCGGAAAAAACATGTTTATCTGGCTCGCAAGGGAAGAATTTGAACACATGAGAATCCTCGAAGCCATAAGGGACAGGGTCCTGAAGGATCTGCCCATTGGCAAAATAGAAATAGAGGAAGACGAGCTCGAAAAACTCCTACCTGATATCAAAAAACTCGAAAAGAAAAAATCCACTGCCGCGGAAACCCATCAGATTGACGCACTCCAAGCCGCACTCGAACACGAAGCCCAATCGCGAGACTATTACAAAGAACAGGCAGATAAAACGGATGACCCTGAATTGAAGCAGCTTTTTAACAGACTTGCCGAGATGGAACAGGCCCACTATGACCTTATTCTCGCACAGCTTGACTTTATCAAGGGAACGGGCTTCTGGTTTGGAATTCCTGAATTTGATGTAGAAGGACCTGCCTGAAACCTAAAAACTTTTACCACCCGGGAGGGGGAGGGGTCTGAATACTTTTTTGCTTCTTGGTTTGCCAAAAATCGTAAAAAGCCAGAACCAATCCTGCAAATGCAAATAAAACACTGAGGAAGAAATCAACTCCCGGAACTTTTTTAACCTTGGCTGGTTTCATTCTTAGCTTCTTCTTTTCAAAAACCATTTTTGCAATGTTATCAACCCTTTCACCAGTGATCAAAAATATATCTGTAAAAGGAATCCTGACCACATACCCTTTCACAAGCACCGCATCTCTATCCCTGACTCTATGATTGTTTGTTAAAACAAAAACTCTATTATTCTGCATTAAAGATAAAAATCTAACATTTGATAACGATATAAGGTCGTTAATGAATGGAATCTTTTCAAAACTCGTCTCTTTAACATTTCCAACAAGCTTTACCTTCTCCCCGGTCTTAAAATCTACATGTGAATTACCCACTTTTGTCACGCCTAATTTAGGGTATGTGTATAACGAAAATAAAATACCTACCACAAAAAGTATCAATCCCACAATAACTTTATTCATGACAACCCTCCTTCCTTTTCATATATTTTAACATTTTGATACAACAATTTAAACCTTTTCTCTGCAGAAAATCAAAACTTGTTTATAATGCGAAACAAAAATTCCAAACACTCATACTCAAATTTACACTACACAGGCCGGAAAAATGAGCGAAACCCTGACTTCAAACACTTTATGGAATTTCTACCTTCCAGAAAATTTTCCACAGGTCCGTGAATCTGTTGACACTTGTATAAGTGTAGAATTACAATTTGCAAAATTCCATTGGGAGGAAATAAATGTCTATACTTGTAGGGAAAGATACGAGAGTGTTGGTACAGGGTATTACAGGTAGGGATGGTTCATTTCATACCAAATTAATGAAAGAATATGGCACGAATGTAGTTGCAGGTGTTACCCCGGGAAAGGGAGGAGCAACAGTCGAGGGAGTTCCGGTCTTTAACACGGTTCACGAAGCTGTGGAAAAAACAGGTGCAAACGCATCAGTTATCTTTGTTCCGGCACCTTTTGCGGCTGACGCCATCATGGAAGCAGCTGATGCCGGGATTGAACTCGTCGTCGCCATAACCGAGGGTATCCCTGTTAACGATATGCTTCGTGTTGTCAGATTCCTTGAAGAAAAAGGAACAAGGCTTATAGGACCCAACTGTCCGGGCCTCATTACTCCCGGTGAAGCCAAGCTGGGGATTCTACCCGGGCAGATTTTCAAGAGAGGTCCTGTGGGAGTGATCTCAAGAAGCGGTACACTCACATATGAAATTGTAAGCCATCTTACGGCAAACGGGCTCGGACAGTCCACCGCAATCGGTATTGGCGGAGACCCCATAATTGGATCCAAATTTATAGATCTTCTCAAACTTTTCAAGGATGATCCAGAGACAGAAGCGGTTGTTGTTATTGGAGAGATAGGCGGCACGGACGAACAGGATGCAGCTGAGTACATCAAGAGCGAGTTTAACAAGCCAGTTGTCGCTTTTATTGCTGGTCGGACAGCGCCTCCAGAGAAGAGAATGGGTCATGCTGGTGCTATAATTTCAGGCAGCTCAGGGACAGCTGAAGAGAAGATAAAGGCTTTCAACGCTGCGGGAGTACCTGTAGCCGCAGAGCCTGCAGAAGTTGCTGTACTTGTGAAAGAAAAACTATCTTAGGAAATTTATGGGGGGCGACGCCCTTCGGGCGTCGCCCCCCTTCCATCATGCCCCTCCATATCCCTAAATTTTTCTATAATTTCCTAAATTCCTCCATCATCGCTATCCTTCTTTCGATCTTCAGTAACAGCTGTCTAAATGAGACAGGTGAAACTCACGAGATCACATCCTGGGCGTATCAGCTACAAAATGCTGATCCCAACGAAGTGGCAACCTCCGGTTTTGACCTTGCCGTCATAGATTACTCCCGTGATGGCACAGAGGAGGGTGAGTACTCACACGACGAAATTGCCACAATTGTTAGAGGAAATGTAACTCCGGTTGCCTACATAAGCATAGGTGAGGCAGAAAACTACAGATTTTACTGGAATTCATCATGGGATAGCTTACCACCCCCATGGCTCGGTCCCGAAAATCCAAACTGGCAGGGCAACTTTGCAGTAAGATACTGGTATCAGGATTGGCATGAAATAATTTTCTCTTATCTTAATAGAATCCTGTCTCAGGGGTTCAAAGGCGTTTACCTTGACAAAGTTGATGAGTTTGAATTCTGGAGCGAGTTTGATACAACCATGTCAGAACAGGCTGCTGCCGATAGTATGATCAACTTTATTCTTGAAATAGCGAGGTACTGCAAATCACGAGCAGGTGAAGATTTTCTAATAATACCACAGAACGGAGAAACGCTGCTCAGATTTGATGATTCCGGTGAACTCTTGAGAGAAATTTCGGGCTGGGCAGTTGAAGATCTCTTCTACGATGGTCTCCTCCCCAATCCTCCTGAAGTCATATATGAACGTCTTCGTTACTTTAACATCGTTTTAAACTCCGGTAGATTTGTCCTTTCAGTTGATTATGTGGATGATGGAACAGGATATCACGGTGAAAACAAAAACAGGATCGATGACTATCGTGCAAGAGCCATATCATCAAACCTGATCCCCTATGCTGCAAGATCCGACCGTGAGCTCGATGAGCTGAACATCATACCGGGTGTGCAACCCTGACACCCTGCATATTTTCCCTCATTGTTACCCATTCCCTATCTCTGTTGAAAAATTCATGTACCTGATTTAATGTAAAGGCATGATCGTTGTGACAGGTGGAGCCGGGTTTATAGGAAGCGCCATTATCTGGCGGCTAAATATGGAAGATATCAGGGACATCCTTGTGGTTGATCATCTTGGCACATCTGACAAATGGAAAAATCTTTCACCCCTTTATTTCAAAGACTACATGGAGAAGGATGAATTCATAAAACTGATCGAAGCTGGAAAAGAAATCCCGAATCTGGATGTCATTGTCCACATGGGGGCACGGAGTGATACACTCGAAAAAGACATGAGTTTTCTTATCGAGAATAACTTTAAGTTCTCTCAAAAGCTTGCAAAGTACGCAATTTCAAGGAACATTAAATTCGTTTACGCCTCCAGCGCGGCAACTTACGGCAGTGGTAAGCTTGGTTTTGATGATAATGAGGTTCTACTGCATTCCCTTAGACCTCTCAATCCCTATGCATTTTCAAAGCATATTTTTGATCTGTGGCTTTATGAGAACGATCTTCTCAGGTACACAGTTGGACTGAAATTTTTCAATGTTTATGGTCCTAATGAGTATCACAAAGGTGAAATGCGGAGTAAGGTACTTAAAGCCTACGAGGAGATAAAAAAGACCGGCAGGATAAAACTTTTCAGGTCGTACAATCCAAAATTCAGGGATGGAGAGCAGAAGAGGGATTTTATTTACATAAAAGATGCTGTGGAGATCGTTATGTTTCTTATAAAAAACGAGAGAGCTCATGGAATATACAATGTGGGCACCGGGAAGGCACACTCCTGGCTTGATCTTGCAAATGCGGTGTTTAAAGCACTTGAAATGGAGCCGCAAATCGAATTTATAGACATGCCGGATTGGCTGAAACCCCGGTATCAATACTTCACGCAGGCCAGTATATCAAAGTTAAGAAGACTCGGCTATCCGGGACAGTTTTACTCCTTTGAAAATGCGGTGAGGGAGTACATAAAAGAATACATAGAACCGGGAAAACACCTCGGAGACTAATCCAGTTCTACATACTTTCCGATTCTGACGTACTTCTCGCGTCTTGCTTCTATCAACTTTCCAGCTGGAGTTGGCAGGAGTTCCTCAACAGCTTTTAAAATCGTTGATTTTATTTTCTCCGCTGTCCAGTTGATGTCATTGTGTGCTCCCCCAAGAGGTTCTTCGATGATACCATCAATGATTCCGAAAGAATAGAGATCCTGAGCCGTAAGTTTCAGTGCCTCAGCGGCTCTTGGCGCCTGTTTACCGTCCCTCCAGAGAATGGACGCACAACCCTCGGGTGAGATTACTGAATAAATGGTGTATTTCAGAGCAAACACCCTATCTCCAAGAGCTATTGCAAGGGCGCCACCTGATCCTCCCTCCCCGATAACCACAGTAATGAGAGGGGTTTTGAGGGACAGCATAACTTTTAGATTTTCGGCTATAGCAAATGCCTGCCCCCTCTCCTCAGCTCCCACTCCGGGATAAGCGCCAGGCGTGTCAACAAAGGTGATAACAGGAAGACCAAATTTTTCAGCAAGCAACATCAACCGCTTTGCCTTTCTATAACCTTCAGGATGGGGCATCCCGAAATTTCTGTAGATCTTCTCCTTCGTGTCCCTCCCTTTCTCCTGTCCGATGATCATCACCTTATGGTTCTCCAGGGTAGCAAGACCACCAATAATTGACGGATCATCCCTGAAATTTCTGTCTCCATGCAATTCAACAAAGTCTTTAAAAATCAGGTGGATGTAATCAATGAAATGGGGTCTGTCCGGGTGTCTCGCTATCTGAACGATCTGCCATCGGGTGAGATTTCTGTAAACTTTTTCCTTTAATCTTCTCGCTCTTTCCTCAAGTTCCTTTATCTCTTTCTCGAGTTCCGGCGATTCTTTTACCTTCTCCTTGAGCTCGTTAATCTTTTTTTCAACCTCGTATATGGGTCTTTCAAAATCCAATAACCTCTTCATATCTCAAGCTGGAGATTTATTGTTTTTAAAGTGCCAAAACCCCTGTCAATGGGCCTGATACCTGCAACCACATTGACGATGGATTTTTTGAATCCAATCCAGATTACGAGAGGCGATACATCGTTACCCGTTTCATAACCGGCTCCGTAGTTAAAGTATTTAAAAGAATGTGACACCTGTATGAAATTTCTCACATCTCCATTCGTCAAGCTCTGGAAAGCCCCTTCGTAGGTCAAAACTTTGGAAAAATTCCAGTCAATTCGAAAATTTCTGAAGGTGTAAGTCAGTCCCATACTCCCGAGAATGGGGGCTCTGTATTCATTGTAAATGAAGCCCTTTTTAAATCCGATATTTTCGAAGGAGACACCTACTCTGAGATTTTTGATCCTCTCAGGTGTGTATAGCAATCCAACAGATGTGTAAAATCCACCTGTACTGTTGTTCAAAATTGTCTGATGGAAGTACTGAAGCATGATACCAAGCTTCAGTTCGGGATCAACCTGAAAACTCCTGCCAAACTTGATCTCGTAAGCGTAAGGGGAAAACAGGACTTCAGTGTAATCGTCGGGAGTCAGGTCCTGATATTCCAGATCGCCGAACCTATAATAACTGACAGAAAATCCGTAGTTGTTCCAGTTGAACTGGAATGTCGAGATGCCTGCGTCGGCAATCCAGTCAGTGGATGCGAAAAGAAAAGATCTACCACTACTTAAACCAGCAGGATTTCTATTTACAGCGGCAATTCCTGTATCAGACGCCACAGGTACTGTAAAAAATGGCTCCGTATTCAGAAAGTCAAAGCTTGGCTGAACATTGATAATGGCTGCCAGAATAAAGGCTATCATCGAACCTCCTAAAATTCTATTTCCTCACCTACAAGCTCTGAAAGAAACCTTCTTAACTCCTCTTTGTTTTTGAATTCTATTGTTAGCTTGCTCTTACCTTTTGGGTTGAAGTTTACCCTCACCCTGTACTTGAGCCTGTCTGTCAGGAATTTTGAAATGATACGGGAAATTTCCAGATCTTTTGAGTGTCTTTTCTCATCCTGACTTTTCTGCCTTTTAACAAGATCCTCCACCTGTCTGGCATTCAATCCCTTTTCAACGATGGCCTTTGCAATTTTTATCTGAGTTTCATCAGGTAAACCCACAAGTGGTCTTGCCTGCCCTTCGGTTATCTTCCCCTGGAGGATGAGATCCTGAACAAACTCGTGGAGCTGGAGCAATCTTAGAGTGTTGGCGACTGCAGATCTGCTTCTTCCGATCTTCTTAGCGATTTCATCCTGAGTCAGGCCAAATTTTTCTCGCAGGAGCTGATATCCCCGCGCGAGCTCAATGGGATTCAGGTCCTTCCTATCAAGGTTTTCCACAAGTGCAATTTCAAGTGCCCCGTTGTCGTCAATATCAATAACTCTTGCAGGAATTCTGTCCAGTCCTGCTACTTTCGCTGCTCTCCATCTCCTTTCCCCCGCTATCAACTGGTACTTCCCATCGATTTTTCTCAGTATAACTGGTTGAAGTACCCCTCTCTTTTTTATAGACTCTGCGAGTGACTGGATTTCCTCCTCCGAGAATGTAATTCTTGGTTGAAATGGACTCGGCTCTATTTCGTTAATATCAACAAGTATTATTTCTTCCGTGTTAACAATCTCATTTGATATTAGGGCGTCGAGCCCTCTACCCAGTACTTTCTTTCCCATTTAAAAACTCCTTTGCTAATTCGAGATAATCCCTGGCGCCCTGTGATGTGGGAGCATAGGCACCAACGGGGCGACCAAAACTCGGAGATTCCGCAATTCTGACACTTCTGTGGATCACACTCCTGTAAACTTTTTTATCAAAAAATCGCCTCACTTCCTGTTCAACCTGGCTCGACAGATTCAGCCTCCTGTCATACATGGTAAGGAGAAAACCTTCGATCTTCAGATCAGGGTTGTACGCCTGTTTAATCTTCTTGAGTGTCCTGAGGAGCTGACCGAGACCTTCGAGTGCATAGTATTCACATTGAACAGGTATGAGAACACTCCTTGCAGCAGTAAGGGCAACAACTGTGAGAAGGCCGAGTGAAGGAGGAGTGTCTATAAAGACGAAACTATAACCCTCAAGATCTTTTAGTTTTTTCTTGAGAGTCAAATGCCAGTTCTCACGCTCCCTGAGCTCCACATCCGCGCCCACAAGATCCGTCGTGGATGGAACAAGGTACAGGTTTTCGTATGGAGTTTTGATGGTGGCTTCATCGATCGATACATCTGGATCTATAAGCACATCATAGATGGTTAACTCCGGTTTTTCAGTAATTCCCAGTCCACTTGTGGCGTTTGCCTGAGGATCAATATCAATGACGAGAACCCTTTCACCAAGTCCTGCAAGGTAGTAAGACAGGTTGATTGCTGTGGTCGTTTTTCCAACTCCACCCTTCTGGTTGGAAATGGAGACAATTTTCATGGCAGGAATTATAAAGTGCACTATTTCCCTGTTCAACGGTTGATTGTTTCACGTGAAACAATCAGACAGGTATCCGCATCAATAAAGGGGTTTCTCACTCTTCTGCTACATCCCTCATCTTTACTTGTTATGTAAATAAACTTACCCCCTGACTTCAAAATTCGCTCAGTTACATTAAAAATCCTCTCATACCCTGTACCCATGGAAACCACGGTATCAAATTTTTCATCAAGATCATCCCAAGACATGCACATAACCGTTACATTCTGCAATTTTAGAAGGGCAGAAATGTATTCGAGGAAAATACACTTTTTCCTGACTATCTCCACAAGTGTAAAGTCTTTCTCCGGAAGCACAATGGCGAGGGGGATCCCTGGAAATCCGCCGCCAGATCCAAGGTCAGCCACTCTCTTACCTTCAATTTCAGAAACGACGATAAGGGAATCGAATGTGAGGCCAAGAAGCCTCCTGTCATCAATTCTCTTCGAGACAATTGTCGTCTTTTTTGACCATTTTTTCACCTCACTTAAAAAAGACTCCACCTTTGCGAGCTCATCCCTGCCCAGCTCCACGCCCTGTTTTCTGAGATAATGTCTCAGTTTTTCTATTGATGTTATCATTGGTTGGCATTATAACTTATATCGGAGGTGAGAGACAATGGATCTTTACGAAATGATTAAAACAAAACCCAAAACCGTAAAGGCTCCACGGGGGACCGAGCTCCATGCCAAAGACTGGCATGCCGAGGCTGCCATCAGAATGCTTATGAACAATGTTGATCCCGAGGTGGCAGAAATTCCGGAAGAACTTATCGTTTATGGCGGCTCAGGAAAAGCAGCCCGTAACTGGGACGCCTTCTGGGCAATTATTAAAACCCTTCTCGAAATCGAACCAGATGAGACCCTCCTGGTGCAGTCAGGTAAACCCGTGGGAGTCTTTAAAACCCACGAATGGGCTCCAAGGGTGATCATTGCTAACTCAAATCTTGTCCCAAAATGGGCAGACTGGGATTACTTCCATAAACTCGAAAAAATGGGCCTCATTATGTACGGTCAAATGACCGCAGGCTCCTGGATATACATTGGAACTCAGGGAATTCTTCAGGGCACCTATGAAACATTCGCCGCAGCAGGCAGAAAAAGATTTGGAGTCAACGACCTCAGAGGCAAACTCATCGTCTCCGGTGGCTGCGGCGGTATGAGTGGAGCCCAGCCCCTTGCCGCAACAATGAATAACGCCACCTATCTCGCCGCTGAAGTGGTTGAAGAAAGAGCAAAAAAGAGACTGAGAACCCGTTACCTCGATGAAATTGAGCACAACCTCGATGCTGCAATAGACCGTGCAATTGAATACAAGGAAAAAGGAATAGCTCGAAGTATCGTCTGGATCGGAAATGTCGTAACTCTCCTTGAAAGACTTGTAGAAAGGGGAATAACTCCGGACCTCCTCACCGATCAAACTTCAGCACACGACCCACTCAATGGCTACATCCCCGAAGGTCTCTCCTATCAGGAGGCTGTTGAACTGAGAGAAAAGGATCCTGACGAATACCTGAGAAGATCATATAAAACGATGGCAAAACATGTCCGTCTGATGATAGAACTGCAGAAGAGGGGAGCTGAAACATTCGATTATGGTAATAATCTCAGAGGAAATGCCCTCGCAGGCGGTTTCATAAGCGAAGAAGAGATAAAGAATCCCGACGGTTCGTGGAAGTATCCTGGATTCGTCCCTGCCTATATCAGACCCCTGTTCTGCGAAGGACAGGGACCATTCAGATGGGCTGCTCTATCCGGCGATCCTGAAGACATATACACAATTGATGAGGAGCTCATCAAACTCTTCCCGGAGAAAGAACACATGGTCAGATGGATCAAAATGGCAAGAGAGAGAGTGGAATTTCAGGGCTTACCAGCAAGGATATGCTGGCTCGGGTACGGTGAAAGAGACAAGGCAGGCCTGCTCTTCAACAAACTTGTAAGAGAGGGGAAAGTAAAGGCTCCTATTGTAATTGGTAGGGATCACCTGGATACCGGATCTGTCGCCTCGCCAAACAGAGAGACAGAGGCAATGAAGGACGGATCAGATGCAATTGCCGACTGGCCCCTTCTGAACTTTGCCCTGAATGCTGTCTCCGGCGCATCCTGGGTGAGCTTCCACCACGGTGGTGGTGTCGGAATAGGATACGCCCTGCACGCTGGACAGGTCATTGTAGCTGATGGTAGCGAAATGATGGATGTACGGCTGAAAAGGGTTCTCACAAACGATCCAGGAACAGGAATCGCCCGCCATGTGGACGCCGGTTACGAAGAGGCTAAAGAAACAGCCAGGAAGTTCGGTGTAAAAATTCCCATGGCAGACTGGTAAAATTTTTGAAAATATGGAAAGGCGCCCTCTGCGGTTCCCGCAGAGGGCGCCTTGAATTTTACACAGCTTAAATCAAAGGGAGGGTAAACATGGAACTTAAAAGTCTCATAGAGCCCAATAACTCAAAAATCCTCCTTCTTGTGGCTGATGGACTGGGCGGCATACCACATCCAGAGTACGGCTACAAAACTGAACTTGAGGCAGCCAGAACACCAAATCTTGATAACCTCGCATCAAAGAGTGCTCTTGGTCTTACCATACCGGTTGCACAGGGAATAACACCGGGGAGTGGACCCGCCCATCTCTCCCTCTTTGGATATGATCCCCAGAAATACGAGATAGGTAGGGGAGTACTTGAAGCCCTCGGAATCGGTTTCCACATGACCAAAAGAGATGTCGCAGCAAGGGGAAATTTTGCAACTATACAACCTGACAGGACCATCATTGACAGACGCGCCGGTAGAATACCCACTGAAGAGTCAAGAAAGATCGTGGAAAAATTGCAGGAACACATCAAAGAAATAGATGGGGTGGAGATCATTTTAAAACCAGGAAAAGAACACAGATTTGTACTCGTACTTCGAGGAGACAACCTTTCGGACAAAATTTCAGACACAGATCCACAGCACGAAGGCTTAAAAATTCTCGATCCTTCCCCTCTCAGCAAAGAGGCTGAGTTCACCGCTCAGGTCGTCAAAAAATTCGTTGATAGGGCAATCGAAATTCTCAAAGACGAACCAAAAGCCAACGGAATTTTGCTAAGGGGTTTTGCCAAAGTACCTGATCTTGAACCATTTCCAGAAAAGTACAGACTGAGAGCCCTATCTATTGCAGCCTATCCCATGTACAAAGGACTGACAAGACTCCTTGGATTTGACACGCCCGATGCGGGAGATACTTTTGAACTTGAGGTAGAAAAACTCAAAGAACTCTGGCACGATTACGATTTTATCTATCTCCATTACAAAGACACTGATAAAGCCGGTGAAGATGGAGACTTTGAGAAAAAAGTGCATGTTATTGAAAAGCTTGATACTTTCATCCCCGAGCTTCTCAATTTGAAACCGGAGGTCTTTATCGTAACAGGAGACCATTCCACACCATCGTTGATAGGGGGACACTCCTGGCATCCCAATCCTCTGCTTATCTACTCTGAAAAGGCGGGCATTTTCAATGCTGATGCAAAATTCACAGAAAGGGACTGCTCGAGAGGATACCTGGGTACCATCAACTCTATTGATCTAATGCCCCTATTACTTGCCATGTCAGGGAGATTAAAAAAGTTTGGAGCATAAAAATGGCGGAAAAAATCCTGATACCTATTGATATAAACAGGGAAAATGAGGATTTCCTGAAGTATTCAAAATTCTTTGTCGAGAAGTGGCAGGCAGAAGGTATCCTTATCCATGTGGTACCGGATCTGCTTGGTGGTTACATACCTTACGATGTTAAGCTTGATGAACTTGAGAAGATGTTCGAGGAACTGAAAGCCGGAGTTGAATCAGTTTTAAAAAATCTTGCAGAGCGATTTGGCTTTACTTACGCGATTGAGACCGGATCTCCATATGTGAAAACTGTCGAATTCATCCAGAAAAACGGTGTCAGTCTTGTTATTGTAAATGGAGGTGAGCCTGGCAAAGAACTTGGTACGCAGGCATATAAAATTGCGCGAAAATCACCTGCACCTGTGCTCGTTTATCGAAGGCATGAGCCTGAAATTTCAAAAATCCTGTTTACAACAGACCTATCAGAGACTGCGGATAGGGCGTTCCCCTGTGCACTCAAGATCAAAGATAAATTCGGTGCGAAACTCACAGCTCTTCACATAGTTGAACCAATTACGGGGTATTTTGACGAAGGTCTTGTTAGTGGTATGCCACTCCTTGATATTGAAAATTTAAAAGAGACTGCCCTGAACATGATGTCCAGTAAATTCAAAGAGGCGGATGAAGTCGTCGTCGAGGTTATGTCACCCACTGGAGACGCGATCATCGAATACGCTGAATCAAACGGTTTTGATCTTATTGTCATGGCTACTCATGGCAGAAGCGCCCTTGAAAAAATTCTACTTGGAAGTGTAACTGAAAAAGTGGTAAGGTTTTCAAAAGTCCCTATTCTTGTTTCACGATCACTCTGAGTACTGTGATCTGACAAAGAGGTTTGTCTCTTTTAATTTTGTTAATTCGAGCAGCTTGTTTACATCTGTGTCGTTCAGTCTTTTAAGGGCTCTTACGGCATAGCCCCGAGACAGATAGCAGGGCGAATAGAGATAGGAAATCAAAAGTTTCCTTGCCCTGATGTAAAGTTCTCTGTTTTTATCTTTTATTCTGGCAGCTACTTTTCCGGTAAGCCTGATGTATTTTATTCTTTTACTGCACTTATAGTGGTCAAACGATTTCTGTGCCTCATGTGCCAGCAATTTACTGGAAAGTTCAATTGCGCCAATTCCGAGTATCCCAGGATTCGATATCATTTCAAGCCCGGTTCCAGCTGCCTCAACAGCATCCCCTACATAACTTTCAAATAACCCCTTATCAAGCTTCTCCAAAGCCTTTCCAAGCACTTCCTCTGTGCCTATCAACGAAAGTGCCTCAAGCGCCGTCTCCCTGATAATAAAATACTCATCCTCCAGTGCTTTAAAAAGGCATTCGATAGAATCCTCGTCTTTCAACTTCTTGAGGGCAATAACCGACACGAGTCTCATCCTCATGTCCCGGGAACTTACATAAGGTTCGATCACCTTTGCTGCCCTGCTTACTCCGATTTCACCAAGTGCAAATATTATCGACCTTATAACCTTCTTTTTCTTTTCAACCTTAAGAAGGGAAATCAAAGTATCGACCGAGCTGGTGTCTTTTAAATCACCGAGTAGCCTTATACAGTTGATCTTGACCGTATCATTGTCATCGTGTATTCCCGCGTAAATATACGGCAGCGATAGATCTTTTAAGTGTTTGACCACATATTTGATCGCCCTGTATTCAAGGGTTGATGTGGTCTTTATTTTTTCACTAAAAATGTAATCCAGAGCCTCTTTCTTGAGCTCAACGAGTTTCTTCCTCGCTGAGTCAACCTCTTCAATAGCCTCCCCCACCCTCCACTTGGATGCAGATTCAAAAAGTCTATCAAGATCCGGCGAAACTGCTACCAAAATTGCCATTAAAAGATGGATCATTTCTGCTCCTCCACATCAATACCCACACCAATGGTTCCATTTAACCAGATTTTATTGTCAGAACCAGGTAATCCTTTCCTGTACATGTCTTTTCCACTTAAATCAATGAAAATTCCAATGCCGGGAGCACCCCGTCCCATATTAGCCCATCCCTGTCCCGCTCCTTTCTCCCTCGTCATGTATGTGTCATTTCCACCTGAATCGATGAAAAAACCGACACTGTTGTAAATTCCTGCTCCCTGCCCACCGGAAACATAGTAGTTGTCATCACCCTGTTTGTCTATCAACCACCCCACTGAGAGATCATGGCCTTCACCCTGAGAAGGTCCGAATCTCGAATAATAGGAATCCTCTCCAGAGCGGTCAACGAGCAATCCACTTGCTATGTGAATTCCTGCTCCCTGTACATACTCTACACCGTAATAAGAATCATCCCCTTCACCGTCGATCAAAAATCCAGCAGATAGCCAGTAACCTGCTCCCTGCCCGTAAACTTCAACCCTGTAGGAATCATTACCTTTTCCATCAATTAGAATCCCCAGTCCGCCAGAAAAATCCGGTCTCCAGCCTATCGCAAAACCCTGAGCAAAAGACCTGTAATTCGTGGGTAACAGAGGATGATGTATGTAGTAGCCACCTGCGTAATAACGATCATCACCGGATCCTTCATATATGAGCCCCAGCCCCTTTACAGACCCAAATCCCTGAGCCCAGTCAAAGGCTTTGTAATCATCATCTCCCTTGAAATCCAGCACAAAACCACAGCCAAAATTTCCGGCTCCCTGCGTGTAAAAGCCCCCTCTATAAACATCATCTCCTTCAACATCGATCAAAGCACCACATCCTAAAAGACCGGCACCAAGCGACACATGAGATGCATCATAAAAGTCATCTCCCCCACCATCGTAAATCACACCGATCCCCATATACCCTGCACCAAGTGAAGCAACGGTCGAACTCTTGTAAATATCATCTCCTCCCAGATCTATCACAACAGATACCGGGAATTCTGTAAACACTCCACCTCCCACCCTGCCGACATATCTGTCGTCTCCTCCAAAATCAACAATAAGTGCAAAATCTCCATCAAAAGTATTGTCCCCTATACCCCCTAACCCCACTCTTCCTATGTCAGTTTCAAAGATTATTTGAAATGTGTCTCTAACAGCAGGTACACTGCCGAGAAATTCGTAAATGGATCTCAAAATCAGCGAAAAAGCAGAAAAAACCGGATCAAGATTCACCTTCTTAAGAATCATAGTTAAAGACTCGGGTGGTATGGATGTGGTGTCGCCAAAGGCAAATGGGGTTGCAATACCACATTCCCTCAGGATCACTCCCCTCAAAGTATCATCCAGCGAGTCATCCTCGTCTGTCCACCAGAAGACACCATCGGAAAGAAGCGTATCGAGTTCACCAGACGAAAGACCTTTAAATCCCTTTTTAAAAATTTCGCCTGCTTCGAGAATACTTTTCATAAGATTACCAACTGCAGAAGAAATTTGTGGCGGAACACTGTCAATAGCAAAACTATCTTTAACTTCTGGATAGCTGAACACTTCACAGTCAAGAAGATCTGCGGAGTAATTGACCAGCAGCCAGGGATCAGACACCAGTTTTCCTATAGAATCTTCAAGAGTGTCTGCAAAATACGGAACATATAGGGGATCTTTTAAAAACTTTTCGACTATTTTTAATCTAAAAGGGTCCTTGTCCGCCCACAACTTGTCGTACTCCAGATCGTGCCTGCTGATATTCAAAATTTCAAGAGCAAGATCAATATACCTCTCCTCCAGATTTCCAATCGTCGGATTAAAAGAGAGTAAAAGCAGGACAAAAAACAGCATGGCAATAAGTATTTATCAGCATATGTGGGATTTCAAGGCAAAAAAACAAGGCTGTTCGAAAAATGCATCGGGGGATTGCAATTTTTACAAAAAGGAAATCTTTTTGTGAAGCTCGAGGGCAGAAATAAAGAAGTATGATCCGGAATTTTATTTAGAATTTTCGTAAGCTTCGATTTTTTTGATTCTTCGTAAGTGACGGCCCCCTTCAAAGTCCGTTGTCAGGAATCTCAAAACGAATTCTTCGGCATCTTTAAAGTCAACATAACCGCCCTGAAGGCAGATAACATTGGCATTGTTGTGTTTTCTTGAGAGTTCAGCAAACTCAACAGCGGTAACGAGGGCTGCTCTAACTCCTTTGACCTTATTAGCAGCAATGGACATACCGATACCTGTCATACAGATGAGAATTCCAAAGTCTGCTCTACCAGAGGTAACGGCTTCTCCAACAGGGATAGCAGCATCGGGGTAATCAAAGGACTCCTCACTGTGTGTGCCAAAATCAAGAACTTCAAAACCCCTGGAGGAGAGAAAGGTTTTGAGGTGTTCTTTAAGCCTGAATCCTCTATGATCTGAACCGATTGCAATTTTCATTTTGAAAAATTTTAAAAGGGGGCGGCGCTTCGCGCCGCCCCCTTTTAAATCCTCTATCCCTTAAAAATTTCAAGAAAGAGTGCCTTCTCTGTATGGAGTCTGTTTTCCGCCTGCTGGAATACCACGGATTTTTCAGATTCAATAACCTCATCTGTAATCTCTTCACCACGGTGCGCAGGGAGACAGTGCATCACCTTTACATCAGGAGAAGACACTTTAAGGAGCTCATCATTAACCTGATAACCCTGAAAATCTCTAAGTCTCTTCTCCCTCTCAGCTTCCTGTCCCATGGAGGTCCAGACATCTGTATAAACAAAATCAGCGTTCTTTGCAGCTTCAAGAGGATCTGTCGTAATTTTTATGACGCTGCCGGACTTTCTGGCAAGATCGAGGGCTTTTTCCACAATGGCTCCATCAGGTTCATAACCAGGTGGATGGGCAAGGGTGAAATTTGTGCCCAGCATTGCAGAGAGTAGCATCAACGAATTCGCCACATTATTGCTGTCACCAATGAACGAAAGATTGACCTTAAATGAACCTGAAATCTCGTATATGGTCATAAAATCAGCAAGAGCCTGGCATGGATGTTCCAGGTCTGAGAGTGCATTAACAACAGGGATTTTCCCAAATTCCGCCAATTCTTCAAGTGTTTTGTGGGCAAATACTCGTGCAACAATCGCGTCCACCCATTTGTCCAGGTTTCTTGCAACATCCTTTACAGGCTCACGGACACCAAGTTTGATGTCGCCCGGAGCGAGGTAAATCGGATACCCTCCGAGATGTACTATGGCGACTTCAAAGGTTGTCCTCGTTCTCAACGACGGTTTTTCAAAAATCAGAGCAACTGTCTTTCCCTCTAATTCTTTACCTCTGTAGCCATTCTTCTTAAGCTCAATGGCTCTGAGGATAAGATCTTTCGTTTTTTCAGGACTGAGATCTGTTACAGACAGGTAATCCAGTTTCATTTTTTATTCCTCAGTTCCTGTTCTTTTTTAAACATTTCAATTGCCTTTTCCTTGTAAATCTTTCTCTCACCGGGGTCCTTCACAACTTCACCGAGCACTTTATATGTGTTTCCGAGATAGAAGTAAATGTCAGGGTTTTCAGGATCAAGCTCTCTTGCCTGATTGAAGGCATCAACGGCTTTTTTCAGGTATTCCTCGTTGATGTTGTTTGTATCCTCGACAGCCTTTTCAAAATACGCTTCACCAAGGCTGATCCAGGCAGTTTTATCGTTGGGCTTGTAGCTTACATACTTTTCAAAAGCGGCGATAGCATCATCATACCGCTTGAGATTGAGGGCGGAAACTCCCGCATTGAGCCAGGCATTGGCGTTTGTCGTGTCGAGCCTTGCAGCTTTAATAAAGTTTTCGTATGCCTTCTCGTAATTGTTTTTCTTAAAATAGATGACACCGAGCTCAAAGTATGCTCTTGAATATGTGGTATCAAGGGAAACGAGCTTTTCAAGATGCTTCATGGCTTCATCCGTATTACCCTCCACTTCTTCCATTAGTCCAAGGTAATAGAGAGCCTGTTTGTTCTCAGGATCAAGCTCGAGAACCTTTTTAAGAGCCTCTTTGGCTTTATCACTCTTTCCTGCTTTCTGATAGATACTTGAAAGTGACAGATAGGCTTTGGGGTCTCTCGGGTTTATCTTGACGGCATAGTTCAGATACTCAATGGCCTTATCGAGATTGTTCTCCTTGTAGGCTGTTATTCCAGCGTTAAAAAATGTGAGGTATTCGGTCTGACCAAATTTGGAGACGAATTTTTTCTCCTTGTCCAGCTGGTAAACTTTTTCGAAGTTTTCTGCAGCTTTGGTGTAATCTCTCAGGCCAATATAGGCCCTTGCAAGCCAGAGATATGCCTCGGGATTCTGGGGCTCATCCTTAACCCATAACTGACCTTCTTTTACTGCCTTTTTAAAGTTATTTTGCTGAATGTATATCTTGACACTTGACTTGTGCGGCGAGGTTGCACAAGAGGCAAGAAAGACCATTGCTATAATCGGCATAATGTATTTTCTCATTGTAATCCTCCTTTCAGGGTTTTGGGATTAGTGAGCGATATTATAATCCTGGATGTGAGATATAACAACAAAAATTGAACATGTGAAAGTCAGCCCCGGATCCTGTAAATTGTCTTAAAGATCAAACTTGCCCGAACCAAAAAAGTCTTTTATCCATTCGATTATCGAATCTCTAACTGATCTAAAAACCTCGATGTCGTTGGATTCTGATGGATCCGGAAAACTCCTGTGAAAAACTTTCTTTCCGGGAAAGAATGGGCAATTTTTCATGGCGTCATCACACACAGTAACCACAACATCGAACACAGAGCCTTTAAATTCTTCTACAGATGTGGATCTGTGATGTGAGATATCAATTCCTATTTCTTTTAGAGCTTTGATCGCAAGTGGGTTTACCCTGGTTGGATGCGTCCCTGCGCTGTAAGCTTCGAATCTGTCGCCATATAGATGGTTTAATATCCCTTCTGCCATCTGGGATCTTGCAGAATTGTGAGTGCATATAAAGAGTACCCTGATTCTGCTCACCACCCCCTCCTGAAATTTATTCTTCAAACCTCAATAAGGCTCCAATATGGCCCATAGGTTCAATCAAAGATTTTTCAATGACATGTTCAATTGATGCACCCTGTTCTATTGCCTCCTCAATAGCGTCATCAACAATGTCTCTTACCTTTAAAGTTTTTGCACCACACACGGGACATGTCTCCTGATCAGTTCCGAGAAAGCCACACTCAGGACACCTGACTCCAGGGACTTCATAGCCAGCTTCGACAATGAGTGTCTGTACCTGATTGTGCATGAGGGCATCGAGGGTAGCCTCAAGACCGGAGACAGCATATTTACCTTCGTCGAGCCTTTTCCTGAGCTCCTCGACAACCTTTTTCTCCTCCTCTCTCTCGAATTTTTCTTCAACCTTTCTCGCCTTTTGAAGGATGTTCTCTATTTTTTCGGTAGGATCAGCATCAAATGTGCCAGCAACCTTCTGACGGACTCTGAAGGGCAAATAAAGCATCAACTCGTCCTTCACATCTCCGGGAGCACCTATGATAAGCAGGTCCATTTGTTTTGCCTGCATCAGGGTATCAATCATTTCCCCAACGCGGAGGAAGTGTTCAGCAATTGCATAATCGTATTTCCTCTTAAGTCTCACTGGCGGTGATTTTAGTCTCGCCTTCTGGTTTACATCTACAATTTTACCCGTATCGACAATTGCGCCCATGAACATCTCATAAAATCTTGCCTTTTTATGGTCAACAACAGCCACAAGATACCTCTTGTATTCGTCAAGGAGAAGTGTCAGCGGTCTTATAAATGGAGAATAATCAACAACCACCCTCTCCCTCAACGCATTTGGAAGATAATAAACCTGGAAAATTCCCTTCTGTCTGGAAGAAAAAATTGCAACTCCTTTAATCACAAATGGATCAGGTTCCTTAACATCATGTATAAGCTGATTTTTGACAAAGTTTTCAATTGCCTCGAAATCCTGTAAAACACTTGAAACGGCTTCATCAGGGTAATCTTTAAGTTCACTATGGGCATTGAGCAGCATTTTGTTAGCCCTTTCCACAAAATCACCTCTTTCCGGTATAGTGGCAAGATAAAAGCTCGTTATAAGACTCTTTCCATCCGAAAATTCCCTAAGTTCTTTAAGCATGTCGAAAGTTATCATCTTTCTCGCCATATCTTCCCTCCTTTTTTGTGATTAAATAACCCTTTCGTCCCTAACAGTCAAGGTATCAAAAAATATAAAAATACTTTTGTCATGAAATTTTAAAATCGATTGATAAACTGCAGTTTCATATTTTCGTGCGACGCCGCAATTAATAAATATACAAAAATTCGAATTTTATGCCTTAAAATTTCACCCCGGAGGAAGAAATTATGAAAGGTGTTATCTATCAATTTGAACCCTTATGGGGAGAAACTGATAAAAATCTAAAAGTTATCTCCGAGAAATTAAGGGAAATCGATGCTGATTTTGTCGTGCTACCTGAGCTTGCGACATCAGGCTACCTGTATTTATCTATGGACGAAGTGAAACCACATGCACTTTTACCCGATGATCCCAGACTCGGAGAACTGTATGAAATTTCAGAGAGAAAAAATATGATGATTGTGATGGGTTTTCCTGAACTCAGCGACGGGAAGGTGTACAATTCAGCCATTGCGATTCTACCGGGTGGAAAATACTTTGTTTACAGGAAAACACACCTGTTTTTTAAAGAAACGGATGCGTTTATGCCGGGTGATACGGGGTTCTTTGTATTTGAATTTAAAGATGTTAAATTTGGCATGATGGTATGTTTCGACTGGTTCTATCCTGAATCTGCGAGAATACTTGCAATAAAAGGGGCGCAAGTGTTACTTCATGTATCCAATCTCGTACTTCCAGGACTTGCCCAGAAAGGGATGGTAGTGAGATCTCTTGAAAATCGTGTTTTTTCATTTACTGCTAACAGAATAGGAAAGGAGAGTAGAGACGGCATATCGTTAAAATTCAC
>CAZNDM010000063.1:0-26853 GCA_964571845.1 uncultured bacterium
ACCTCCCCTCCCGCCTTGCGGGAGGCTCACCACCACCTCCCCTCCCGCGCAGCGGGAGGCTCACCACCACCTCCCCTCCCGCGCAGCGGGAGGGGATTGAGGGGAGGGTAATGAAAGCCCCCACCGCTTTTCCCTGTCAAATCAGCTCTTTCTACCCCCTCCTTCATCCTCCCCCACTTCGTGGGGGAGGGGTTTGAAGGAAAGTCCCCCGCAAAGCAAGAACAAGTGTCCTTTAACACCTTACAAAGCAGCATGTATAAAGTAACTCTTCTCAAATCTTTTCGAGAGAATTGGAAGAAAGGTTGTAATTCCATTTACAGGGGAGCTCGAAAAGTATTTTACCAGTAATTTCCTCGCCTTTCACTCTGCGAGAAAAGTCCCTTTATTTTCCATTCTTCCTTACGTGAAGATCCACCTCCAACCCTCTCTCCGCTTGTGTGAGGAGTCATCCACAAACTCCCCCTCCATTTGCGGGAATCCACTTCCAACCTCTCCTCCCGCCGTGCGGGAGGCTCACCACTCCCTCCCCTCCCGCTCAGCGGGAGGGGATTGAGGGGAGGGTGATGAAAGCCCCCACCCGCTTTTCCCCGTCAGGTCAGCTCTTTCTGCCCCCTCCTTAATCCTCCCCCACTTCGTGGGGGAGGGGTTTGAAGAAAATTCCTCCCCCACAAAGTAAAACTTTGTGGGGGAGGAGCTTGGAAGGTGATTCCCCCAAATTTCTTCCAAGTTTGGGAGAGAGGGTTAAAGAAAACCCTCTCCCGCAGAGTGGGGAAGGGATGTGAAGAAAAGTCCTCACCACGGTAAACACATACACTATAGAGGAGGAAGTTGAAGATAAATTCTCCCCACGGTACACACGAACTGTGGGTGGACTTGTGGGTGTTCTCCAACTAAATATCTGTCTCCACAGTGCTAACGCACTGTGGGGAAGGACCGTGGATAGTGATCCTCTACATGCCCCGTGGCAGCATAGGGAAAGAGGTTCATTGAAAATCCTGTGCTAAAAAACACCTATCCTGTGACTGAGAGCAGAAATTTTCCACCAAGCTGCCAAACACACCCCGCAGAAAGATTACATTTCCCCTCAAAGGATTTTTTGAACGGTCTCGGTCAAAAATGGAGTTTGAATGTAAGATGCGGGGCACTTGCCCTTCGGGCAAGTGCCCCGCATCTTACACTATTCATAAACCGGAGTTAACCAGTGCAGATACTTCTCTATCTTCCCGTCAACAAGATCAAAGAACATCTTCTGGACTTCTCTTACAACCGGAAAATCCCCGTTCCCAACCTTTATTTTATCAACTGACCTTATCGGTGTAATCTCCGCCGCCGTTCCCGTAAAGAAGACCTCGTCAGCAATGTACAGAAACTCTCTTGGTATGGGCTGTTCTTTGACCTCATAACCGAGCTCTTTGAGTAGTGTGATAACCGTATCCCTTGTAATACCAGGAAGAATGGAGGATGCAAGCGGTGGAGTGTATACAACTTTTTTGTAAACGATAAAGAGATTTTCTCCAGAGCCTTCCGAGATTGTACCGTCCGGATTGAGGAGTATTCCTTCAACATAACCGTTGAGTACAGCCTCCATTTTAACTAACTGGGAATTTGCGTAGTTTGCAGTTGCCTTTGCCATTGCCGGTAATGTGTTGGGTCCAAACTTATTCCAGGATGATACCATGACATCCACACCCTGTAGCAGGGCTTCGGGACCGAGATACTTGCCCCATTCCCATGTTGCGATGGCGATTTCAACAGGACATTCGAAAGGATTAACACCAAGGTTGTAGTACCCGCGGTAAACTATTGGTCTGATGTAACAGGCTTCGTGCTCATTTGCCCGTATGGTCTCAATAATGGCTTTTTTGACCTCCTCCTGCGAGAAAGGGATCTCCATACGGTAAATTTTTGCAGAGTTGAAAAGTCTTTCCACATGCTCGTCCAGTCTGAAAACGGCGGTACCCAGCTTCTCGGTTTTGTATGCCCTGATCCCCTCAAAAACCCCTGATGCATAATGAAAGGCGTGTGTTAAAACATGGACCTTAGCATCTTTCCAGGGGACGAGCTCCCCATTCATCCAGATATATTTGGCTTCTTTTAGTTTTGCCATAATTCCTCCTTTTTGTGTGGGATTTCTAAATTAAGGAAGGTCAAAAAACACAACATCAGGTTAATTATACAAGTCCTTTTTTAGTGATGTCAAAATTTTCCAAGAATGGTGTTAAAAAATTTATTTGCGGGAAAAAGCAGTAATGTGAATTTTTAACCTACCGCAGAGCAAAGGCGCATTCTACCCCAAAATAGCCCAGGGCAGTTGAGATCTTCCCACTGTGTAGAAGTAGAAATCGAAAAGGAAGTTGCAAAATAGTTTGTCTCTTAACGCCAAAATCCCCAACCAATGCCCGGGTTCCCTTCGCCAGTATCCAAACGATTAAAATTCACCACTCATTGGTGTAAACTAAATGCCTGACATGATTTTTCTTTTATTAGTTGCCCTGATTCTTTCATTCTGGGTTTATAGAAATGCTATAAGAAGGTTCTGGTATCTTTTTATCCTCAGAACCGGTGGGATATTCCTGCTCCTACTTTTTGCATTCAAGCCTGTTTTTCACAAAACAGAGACCATTCCCACTCATATTGCCGTACTCCTCGATAGATCAGCGAGCATGGGCTATCCGGACAAGGCACAGTTTCAAGAAACCATCCTCAATAAACTCAGATCACTCACTCTCTCGAATGTAAAATTCACCTTTTACAGCTTCGATACCACACTCTACAGCGGGATAAAAAAGGACTTCAGCGGAAGAACAGCTATCGGTAAGAGTATTTCCACGATCAGGGAAAAGTATGTCATTATGATATCTGACGGACTGAATAATGTGGGGACAAATCCACGGGAAATCTCAAAAAAAGTCCTTATCCTTGTTCCACCTGCAAGGCAGAGTATCGTACAGGATCTCAGGTACCGGCCTGTTGTTGTTGAGGGAAGTGATGACACCCTGAATATCAAAATCGGGAAAAGAGGCAAGCTGGAATTATTCAGAGACACGAAAAAAATTTTTGAAAGGAATGTAAAAAAGGGGGAAGTGGTTAAAATCGTTGAGAAATATGAGTTTCCCGGCCTTTATACATACAGACTGAGATTCAATGGAAAAGATCTCCAGACATTTTCAGTCCATGTCGTTAAGCGCGGGAAAAAGGTTCTCGTTCTCTCATCTCACCCCGATGTTAACATCAGGTTTATACGGATGTTCCTTGAATCAAGAGGCAACATATCCTCTGACTTTGTTGTAAACACCGGGAAGGGATTCAGGGTATTCAAAAGAAACAGGGTCAGTGATCTCGATACACTCGATCTGACGGGTTATGACTTTTACATCCTAATAGATCCCGAAGCTGGCAGGGTTCCAGATTCAAGAGCACTTTTTATGTTTTCCCGTAAACCTTCGCCTGAAATTTTAAAAAAGCTTTTCGGCATCCCATACTTTGCGAACAGAATAAGGGGAGAGATTTACCCGGTGTACAGGGATTCAATTCTTAACCCTATCAGTTATGTATGGAAGTTAAATGGTTATCCTCCAGCAGCCATCACTTTCCTAAACACGAGAAATTTCAAGGTTCCACTTGTGTTTTTCGTAGGTGATAGAGCCTTTGTGATGAGCGGTGACCTCTATCTTATCGCACTTTATAACTTCACCCTCTACTCCCGGATATTCGATGAAATTCTGTCCAAACTCATGCCTGAGGGGAATTTTTATGTCGAGATTCCAGGAAACGATTTCGTCAGTGGAGAAAGGGTTGAGATAACCGCGTTTGCATACGATAGGTTTGGAAATGCTATTGATTCACTTTTTCCCGTTGTTGACCTAAATGGTGAAAAACACGAGATGTTATACATCGGAGAGGGTAAGTATCGTGCAGATCTGGTGGTTCAGGATACCGGGAAAATTTCAGGAAAGGTCATATTCAAATCTGCGTCCGGGGTTCTGAAAACAGAACCATTCAGGATTCATGTGAGACCTTTTGAAGAGGAAACACCATCACCTGATGTGGATCTGATGTACCTAAAGAGAACCGGCAGGGTGCTGGCATCGTTTACTGACCTTCAAAACGAGCTCAAAAAAATCAGGGGTGAAAAGTACGAAAAAAAATTCAATATGAGGGGATCTTCTCTCGCATTACTCTTTGCCATTTTGCTTCTGTCGCTTGAATGGTTTTTACGGAGGAAAAACGGTGTGGTTTAATCTGCCCCCGAAATTGGTCTTACCTTGAAAACTCCCTTTATGGACCTTATATGGCCCAGAAGTTCATCGAGTTCACTTCTGGACCTGACATTGAGAGTCAGGTCAACGATAAACTTTCCACCGTAAATACCTTTCAGTATTGGTGACACTCTGTACATACCAAAGAGTGAGGGTTTTTCCTTTCCTGTGTTGAGGATGAATTTATCGAGTCCCGTCATATCCTCAGCCACGACCCTGACTTTCACCTTTCTCGAAAAGCTCGATTCGTCAATCCAGTATGCTGGCAGGATACGGGACCTGTTTCCTCTGTAATGCAAAACATTGGGGCAATCTTTTCTGTGGATGGTGACAATGTGAGATGTTGTAACAATTCCCACGATTTCATCACCGGGAAGCTGAATACAGCACCTTGCAAATTTTATTTCAAGGCCTTTGATACCGTTGACTTCAACAAGAGCCTTCTTGCTCTTGCCTGTGAGCTTTCTCTGGACACCCAGAAATTTCTTTAACTTCCCGATCAGCTTTTTCCTTGAAATTCTGCGCTGATAAAGGGCGACATAGAGCTCCTCCTCGGCATACATGTTGAACGACCGAAGAAGTTTCAGGATGATCTTACCAAGATTCTCTTCGTCAATTCCAAACTCATCGATGATCGATGTAAATATCTTCTCTCCGCCTTTTACCTCATCTTCAGCGAATTTAACAAGAATTGTTTTTCTTAAAGCCTTCTGATTGATTCTGCCTTCGACGAGCTGAATATAGAGATTGTTTTCTGATCCCAGTCTCAGATCTGGGTAAATACTCCTTGCTACCTCCTGATAATCAACATCGGCATTCAAAATTTTCCTTAAAAGTTTCATAAATTCTTCTTTTCCGCGGGAAAGTTTTTGCGCCCTTTCAATCTTTCTAAAGTAAGCCTTAATTTTTTGTCTTGCAGATGAAGTTTTAACGAATCTCAGCCAATCTTTACTTGGGGAGGGAGTTGTTCCGGTAAGAATTTCAACCACATCCCCGTTTTTCAATTCATAATCCAGGGGCACAAGTTTCCCGTTCACCTTGGCAGCGCGGGTTCTATGTCCGAGCTCGGTGTGCACAGCGTATGCGAAATCAACGGGCGTAGAATGTTTCTTCAAAGTAATAACATCTTTCTTTGGAGTGAAGACGAATATATCTTCTTCTCTGAGCTCGTCTTTCAAAAACTGATAATATGTCCTCGGATCATCTATATTCCTGGAAGTGTTGATGAGGTTGTGGAGCCACCCGGGATAACCTGGATTATCGACATGTTTTTCTTCTTTATAGCGCCAGTGTGCAGCAATTCCAAATTCCGCAATTTCATGCATAATTTCGGATCTTATCTGAATTTCGATAAACCTGTTGTCAGGACCAATGACCGTTGTGTGAAGAGACTGGTAAAAATTGGGTTTAGGATGGGCAACATAGTCTTTGAATCTGCCGGGGACAGGTGTATAAACCGAATGAACTACTCCAAGAGCCCTGTAAACATCTTCGTTGTTCTTTGTGATGATCCTGATTCCATAAAGGTCGTAGAGTTCCTCAAACTTTCGGTTTTTTCTGATCATTTTCTGGTAAACAGAGTAAATATGCTTTGGTCGCGAGATTATCTGAGCTTCTACACCTCTTTTTTTCAGTTCTGCACTGAGTTCTGATTCGACCCTTTTTAAAAATTTTTCCCTGTCTCTGCGTTTCTCTTTGATTTTCCTTGCAAGCTCGGCGTATTTCTCGGGCTCAAGATACTTAAAAGACAGGTCTTCAAGCTCCCACTTTATCCTCCAGATACCGAGTCTATGAGCAAGAGGGGCATAGATTTCGAGGGTTTCCCTGGCTATCTGCTCCCTTTTTCTTCGTTCCAGAGAATCAAGTGTCATCATGTTGTGAAGTCTATCAGCAAGTTTGATAATGAGGACTCTGAAGTCACGGGCAAAAGCGAGAATCATCTTTCTGTAGGTCTCGGCTTTCTGATAATACACCTTGCCGATTTTGTCTCTATCAAGGCCTTTAATGGGTATCTGCTGTATCTTTGTTACAGCCTCCACGAGAAATGTTACATTTTCACCAAACATATCTTTTATCTCATCTGGTCTCGTATCGGTGTCTTCAAGAATATCGTGCAAAAGTCCTGCAATGATGGTATCTGCATCCATCTTAAAATCCATCAGAATCATGGAGACACTGATTGGATGGGTAATGAACGGTTCACCCGATTTCCGAAAAGTCCCCCTGTGCTTTTCCTCGGCAAACTCAAGAGCTCTAAAAATACGCTCTGCCTCTTTAGCCGGGAAGTTTTCTTTTACTCTTCGGATAAACCTCTCTTTTATGGGTTCCTGATTATTTAAGGGGGAAACTGGCAAAGTGTATTACCTCGCCTCCTTTCTTTAGCGCATGTGCTGCGACTCTATCATCTGTGTATCTCAGTTCTTCACCTTCTAAAACGCCTTTTGTTTTTAGATAGTCGCGTGAGAATACGTATCTGATAAAGTCGTTAATATCCTCCATACCCACATCAGTTCGTCTGGACATCATCGTGAGTGCTTCGAGTGCGTAACCACGAAGCAATTTCTTCTTCAATTTTTTAAAAAGCTCCGGTCCAGCAAATACATCCATACCAAGTATTTTGTTTCCCGCTACTGCAATAAAACCTTTCGTATTTTCGGGGAACTCTGCCTCTTCAACAAACCTTTCAATCTCGTCTTTCAGGGTCGTAAAGGCATCATGCATGGAGCTCGTAACAGAATTCACCCTGAAACTCTTCAGAGTCTCTTTAACTGACCGCCATACTGCCCTCTGGTCAGACTTAAATGATTTTGAGACCTTTAAGGATTTTGTTACAGACGAGGCGAGTATTGATCGTAATGATGGATATGCCACAACATCTGAGTGACTGAATATTCTGTCTCCCTCCCATCTGTGCTGCTCAACACATGTAACGGGTACACTTTTCCTTACTGCCTGAGTTGCAATCATGGATGTATTAAAAACCCGGTTCTGCAATGCACCAAGAATTTCCTCACCATCCAGAATAAAAAGATTTCCACCACCATGAAAGTCAATATCAACCTCTTCCACTCTTCCCGTGTCATTGATGGTCAGACTGCCAGCTTCCCGGGCTTCATCGACTGTTACATAGTTTCCACCATTTCCACCCACTATTGGGTGAATCACAAGATTCCTCAAGAAGTATGGTTCATCAAATTTTAGTTTAATCATCACTCTATATTAATAACGGCTCCTGCGCCTGAGTCAATATAGTTTTCCTCCCCAAACACTTCTTTTGCCACTTCTATTGCGGTCTCACCGGAACAGTGAGATGGAGAAATCTTTTCAACACCTATGACTTTCAGATACTTCATTGTCTCTTCTATGTATTTTCTGTCTTTTTCAAGCAAGTGAAACCCACCAAGCACGAGATAGATGTGCTGGTCGAGAAAAGTTCCCCTGACATGAGATACGATTCCGGTGATTTTAGGATGGGAACATCCTGTGAGTATCACGAGCCCATTTCTGGACTTAATAACAAGGGCTTGTTCGACAAGTACGACCCCAAGCTGGCCACTTGAATAGACACCATCAAAAATCTGGGTTACCTCACTGATCCTCACCACCTTACCACCATGTCTTTTAATTCTGTCTGCAAATTCTTTTGCAATAAATGCAGGAATGTACACCGTTGGACTATGTGGTACGGTATCGAGGAGATCAATCAACCCTCCAATATGATCAAGGTGAATGTGTGAAATCACTATGTGTTTTATATCCTCGGGCTTGACACCGGCTATTTTCATGTTCTCCAGCAAAGTGGCACCATCCGGACCCGTATCAAAGAGTAACCCCTCCTCAAGACCATCAACATAAATTGAGAGGCCCCAGCCATACTTATAACGGGGATCCGAGATGACGTTGTTTACAAGAACTTTTCCCTGACTACTGCACCCCCTTAATTATTCAACAAGGTACTTAAACCTCTTAACAAATTCCTCTGGTGACATGTTCCCTGCTCTGGCAAGTTCTTCTATCCAATCGGGAGATTCAAAGTCCTCCTTTTTCAATTTTATCATATACTCCTGAGCAACTCTGTATGTTTCAGAGTTTGTATCAACAAACCTTACCCTTAATCTTTCTGACTCTGGATCAATAAGATCCTCGAAAGGAATGGGTTTTAGATGTCCATTTTCGTAGGAAATAATTGCTCCCCCTCCATCCATGTTCAGGAGATATTCAACGGCGCCGTGTCCAAGATTTTTTGTGTACTCAATGTCAAAAGCTATCGGGGGTGCACTTCTAAGTATGTAACCGATTTCCACATCCAGGACTTTGATATCCACCCCTCTTCTTTTGAGAGATTCCACAACCGGATCTTTTAGAATTTTTCCAAGTGGGATTTCCGAGAGTCTCAGGTGTCCAAAATCATCGCGCTCCATGATCTTTTTATCGGGAAAGTCGTGCGGATCAATCCTGAGAGCAATTCCCTCGGCAATTACGGCGACGCCGTCCTCCCTACCGAGTGCCTTTCTCTTGATGATTGCACCCTCCAGAATATCCGCTATATACCTGAGAGGCACCCGGTCCCCTTTAAGTTCTTCAGGAATAATAGCCAGGGTGGCCCCGGCAGCCTTGGCAATGCCAAGGGCAAGGTGTCCCGCTTCTCTCCCCATGGTTACGACAAAATACCATCTATTTGTCGTTTTCGAGTCCTCCATTATGTTCCGAACAAGATCTGTCCCCAGTTCCTTTGCAGTCTCAAATCCAAATGTTGGCATGTTTTCAGGCAAAGGAATGTCGTTGTCAATAGTTTTGGGAACATGAGCTATTTTTATACGATTCCCCATAAGCTTTTTCAATTTGTATGCAAGAGTAGCTGTGCCGTCCCCTCCGATTGTAACAAGATACTTAATTCTGAGTTCAGAAAAAGATTTGATAAGGTTTTCTATCTTATCCCTCGAGTCAATGGGATTGTCCCTTGAAGATCTGAGGATTGACCCTCCTGTAAAGTGGATGCGGGAAACATTTTCAATTGATAGAGGGACGAGATAAGATGTGTCTCCCCGACTGAGCCATTTGAATCCATCGAGGATTCCGATGACATCGAGGCCTTCATTTATCGCCTCGATGGTAACGGCCCCAATAACCCCGTTAATTCCTGGAGCAGGACCACCCATTACGGCGATAGCAAGGACCTCACTTCTCTTACGCATGTTTTGATTATAAATCAATGTCACTTAAAATAAAAAGTTCGTCAATTTTGAATAATTATCAACAAAAACTCCCTTGTAAAAACGGGGAATTTGTAGTATATAATAACTTGCCTGAAGAGTCCTGCCTTGAAAACTAAAAGGAGGTATAGGTTATGGATGTGTTAACCCTCTCGAGATGGCAATTTGCCATCACCACAATCTACCACTTTTTCTTCGTACCCCTGACGCTCGGCTTGTCTATACTCGTCGCAATAATGGAGAGTAAGTATGTCTCATCAGGCGACGAGATATACAAAAAAATGGCGAAGTTCTGGGGAAGACTTTTCCTCATCAACTTCGCCATGGGTGTTGTGACGGGTATCGTTCAGGAGTTTCAGTTTGGTATGAACTGGGCTGAGTACTCCCGCTTCATGGGCGATATCTTCGGTGTCCCTCTCGCAATTGAAGCCCTCCTCGCATTCTACCTCGAGTCCACCATGCTCGGTGTCTGGACATTTGGATGGAACAAACTCTCAAAGAAGACACACGCACTCACCATCTGGCTTGTTGCAATTGGATCCAACCTCTCCGCCCTCTGGATCCTCATAGCCAACTCCTTCATGCAGGAGCCCGTAGGATACAAGCTGGAAGAAGGTAGAGTTCTCCTGACAAGCTTCAAGGCTATCTTTACCAATCCCAATGTCTGGGTTCAGTTTCCCCATGTGCTTACAGCAGGTATAACAACAGCTGGATTCTTCGTCCTCTCGTTTAGCGCCTATCATCTCCTCAAGGGCACAAAAGAGGTTGAATTCTTCAAACGCTCCTTCAAGTGGGGTGCTGTTTATGGTCTCATCGGTGTCATACTCGTCATAATCATAGGCCACATACAGGGACAACATCTTACAAAGACCCAGCCCACGAAGATGGCTGCAGCTGAGGCTCTGTGGGAGACCGAAGATCCTGCAAGCTTTTCTCTGTTTGCCATAATTGACACGAAGAATCAGAGAAATCCCGTTGACATCAAAATTCCCGGATTCCTGAGCTTCCTCGTTTACAATAAGTTCAGTGGTGAAGTCAAGGGAATTAAGGACCTCCAGAGAGAGTACGAGGCAAAGTACGGGCCTGGCAACTACATACCGCCTGTCAAAACCTGCTACTGGTCTTTTAGACTCATGGTTGGTCTTGGATTTCTCATGCTGATCATCGCACTTATAGCGCTACCTTATGCCAAGAGAGATCCGTCTCAAATTCCACGGGGATTCCTCAAACTTGCTGTCTGGTCTGTATTCTTCCCGTATCTTGCCAACACCTTTGGATGGATGCTCACAGAGTTCGGTAGAAATCCATGGATTGTATTTGGACTACTGAAAATCCAGGACGCCGTATCACCCAACCTTTCCGCTGGCTCGGTCCTCTTCACGCTGGTCCTCTTCACAGTGGTTTACGGTCTCCTCATGGTTGCAGATGTCTATCTCCTCGTGAAATATGGATTAAAACAGGGCCCCGAAGGGGCAACACAGGAAGGATACTAAGGAGGTTTTGCCATGGTATTCCAGACAATCTGGTTTATTCTTGTAACTGTTCTGTTTATTGGTTTCTTCTTCCTCGAGGGATTTGATTATGGCGTGGGGATCCTTCTCCCCTTCCTCGGGAAGAGAGACGAGGAGAGAAGGGCGATAATAAATGCCATCGGTCCTTTCTGGGATGGCAACGAAGTGTGGCTAATCACAGCCGGAGGCGCCCTCTTTGCATCCTTCCCTCAGGTTTACGCCACACTGTTCAGTGGCTTTTATCTCGCCCTTTTCCTGATCCTTCTCGGTCTTATCGTGAGAGGCGTCTCATTCGAGTTCAGAAGCAAGGTCGAAAATCCGACCTGGAGAAATTTCTGGGACTGGATGAATTTCCTGGGCAGTTTCATTGCAGCCCTGCTGTGGGGAGTGGCTGTCGGAAATCTTATTCGTGGTGTTCCCATTGACGAGAAAATGTACTATCACGGTGGATTACTTGGATTGATCAGTATTTTCACTCTCGTTGCCGGCGTTACATTCGTGCTCCTCTTCGCATATCACGGTGCAAACTTCCTTTCACTGAAGCTTGCAGATGAGATGGCAGAAAGGGCAAAAGAGACGGCGAAAAAACTCTGGATCTGGACATTGATTTTTGCCGCTATCTTCATCCTCTGGTCACTCTTCGGAACACCTTACTTTACAAAGGGATCGGTTCCGGGTCTCGCTTATCTGGCTGCTCTCCTTGCTGCTGTATCTCTCATTATTTCGGGTATCAGAGCCAAACAGGGAAGAAGCGGCTGCGCCTTTCTCTGGAGCTCATTAACCATAGTTTTTGCAACTGTAATGGTATTTGCAGGACTCTATCCGAGAATAATGATTTCAACATTGAATCCCGACTGGAGCCTTACTATTTACAACGCTTCGGCAAGCCAGTACACGCTGAAGACCATGACGATTGTTGCGGTGCTTCTTGTTCCCATAGTGCTTCTCTACCAGATCTGGACATACAGGGTATTTAAGGACAGGGTCAGTGTAAAAAGCGAAATGGAGTATTGATATCAGGGGGTGGCGCGCCGCGGACGCGGCGCGCCACCCTTTTTTATACTCACCAGATCCCCTGCTCCTTCGCAAAATATAACATATTCAAAACTCCAGCTTTCCCCATTAAAAAGCACTTCCTGCTTCGGAAACTCTAATATCCCTTGCTGAGAGTTATTGCCAGAAGTAATGGCTTATTGTGCGGCAGATATATTGCACGAAGAAATTAGCGATAATTAATTTTTCCTCTAACTTGGAATGGGAAAGGTTATTTCCAACCTCTCCTTCTGCTCAGGATTTCACCCCCAATCTTCCCTCCCATTTTGCGGGAATCCACTCCCTCTCCTGCTTTGTGGAAGAGTTCACCTACAAATTCCCCTCCCGCTTTACGGAAGGGTTCACCTTCAACCTTTTCTCCAACGAAGTGGGAAGGTTCACCGACCACCTCCCCTCCCACGAAGTGGGAGGGGATTGAGGGGAGGGCAACAAAAGCCCCACCTGCTTTTCCCTATCAGATCAGCTCTTTATGCCCCCTCCTTAATCCTCCCCCACGCTGCTTCGCAGCGCGGGGGAGGGGTTGGAATTTCCCTTACAAATCGAGGGAAGTTTTAGGTGCACAAGTAAGGGAAACCGATCACAACTTTTCACGAAGTGGGAGGGGATTAAGGGGAGGGCAAAAAGGGCACCACCTGCTCCTCCCTGTCAAATCTGCTCTTTCTGCCCCCTCCTTAATCCTCCCCCGCAAAGCAAAGCTTTGCGGGGGAGGAGATTGGAGGGGAGTTCTCCCCGCAACATTTCATGATGCGGGGGAGGAGATTGGAGGAGAGTTCTCCACAAGACATCCTTTTTATGGAGGAGAATGTCCCCCACCATGATCTCGACAGCTACAGATTCGTTGGAAGGAGATTTATAAGTGTCCTCCCACAGTGCTGATATATCCTGAGAGAGGATGGCGGTGGGTGTCCTTCCCCGCAGCACTAAAAGCTCCAGGAGAAGAAGTTAAAAAATTGTATGCCCCTTTTACCCCATAGGAATTTTTTCAAACACCCTCACAGCACATTGACATTATGCGAATGGATAGGTGAATCTCAATGCGTTAGCACCGATGGGAGGGTGATTCCCACAGTTATTAGCACTTTTGAGTTGAAAAAATGACTTTCGTTGAACCGCCATGGGTTGAGAGAATGAAATTTTTCTGGAAAACTTGAACGGACAGTGTCGTGAGCTTATTATTTCCCGTTCTTATGAACGGGGTTTCAAAAATAGTTGAAAGAATAAAAAGGGAAAACGGCAGGATAGGGATCATCTCTCACTTTGATCCTGATGGTGATGCGATTGGTAGTGTTCTCGGAATGTACAATTTTCTAAAAAAATTCAAGCAGAATCTTGATCCAATTTTGAAAGATGAGATCCCCTATCTATTTCAGTTTTTGCCCGGCAGCGAGGAAGTTAGAAATCACCCCGGCGATTATTACGATCTTCTCCTGCTCCTTGATGCAAGTGACATAACACGCACAGGATTTGACAACATTAAGTTTGGGGATCTTGTGAGGATTGATCATCACAAAACCGGAACGAATTACAGCGATTTTGACTATCTGAATGAAAATGCCCCCAGCACAACGGTTCTGGTACTCGATATTCTCAGGGAATACAGTGAAAAGGACATAACAGCTGAAGTTGCCGAGCCTCTATATGCCGGTCTCCTCACAGATACTGGAGGGTTCAGGTATGGCAGGGATTTCCCAATGGCTTTTGAGGCTGCACTCTATCTCTCAAAAAAGGGGATCGATTGTCAGGAAATAGCCCAGAAAATCTTTTTAAGAAAGCGACTTCAGGTGTTTAAGCTCCTTGCCCTTGCTCTTGAAACTCTGACGGTGGTTGAGGGCGAGATTGCATATATCGTGCTTCGCAAAGAGTTTTTTGATGCAACGGGCACTGATTCATCTGACGCCCAGAGTTTTGTTACATATCCTCTCTCCGTTGACGATGTCTCCGTGGGCATAAAGTTTACTGAGGCTGGTGAAAATTTCTGGAAGGTAAGTTTGAGAGGAAAGAACCGCGTGGACCTTGCGGAAATTGCTGAAGAATTCGGGGGCGGAGGCCACAAAAATGCCGCAGGTTTGAGAATGGAAGGGGACGAGGAAACAGTTATATCAACCGTTATCACGAGAATTCTCCAGGCGTTGAAAGGTGAAAAATAACATCCGGACGCTTGTTGAAAAGCTCTCTCAGGTATCCCCCTCTCCTGAAGCTGAAATAGACAGTATTTTGAAAACCGAGTTCGGCATATCCCTTATTAAATTCAGGACTTTGGGAGAGCAGGAGAGAATTTTAGAAATTCTTGCGAGGATTGTTGATGAGAGGATAAGAACGGGGAAGCCTTTCCAGTACATAACGGGCCATGCACTATTTATGGACGAGATATTTCTGGTTAACAGTAATGTCCTTATTCCACGAGCAGAAACTGAGGTACTCGTTGAGACAGCATCCCATTTTATAAAACAAAAATCACTGAAGAGGGTAGTTGATGTTGGCACGGGCTCGGGAGTCGTGGCGATTACACTAAAAAAACGCCATCCGGATATCCAGGTCGTGGCAACAGACATCTCATCTGAGGCTTTAAAAATTGCGAGAAAAAATGCTCTGATTCACAGAACCAATGTGAAGTTTGTACAGTGCAATCTTTTGTCCTGTCTGAGTGGTCCCTTTGACCTGATTGTATCCAATCCCCCATACATAGGTAAAGATGATCCCTATGAGGAGTACAGAAAATTTGAACCTGAGATAGCCCTCTCTGGTGGAGAAAAGGGGTATGAACTCAGTCTGGAACTTATAAATCAGGCTATGAATAGACTCTCAAAGAGCGGATACATTATAATCGAGATTAACCCCTATGTGGTGAATGAAATGATGGGGAAAATATCCGGCTTCAATACCCAGATAATCAAGGACCTCAATGGAGTTGACAGGGTAATGGTTTTATGGATGACATAACCAGAAAGCTTTATCAAAAATTCAAAAAAGCATACCATCAGGATGATGTTGAAAACCTGAAAACACTTGCACAGGAAATAGCGGTAAGAATCGAACATGCAGGAAGGGTAGGGGAGTACAACGAACTACTTTTCAAAATACTTGATGATCTCCTTGATGCCGGAGAGTTTGAGACAGCCCTGAAAATTGGGAGAAGATTTTTGAATCCGGAAGTTTACGAAGACGCTAAAATGTTAACGGAGATCAATATCCTCGCAGGTGATCTGATAAATGGAATAGAGATAATTTATCCGCATCTTGACATTGTTAGAGAAGATCCTGATTTCAAAGGGATTATTGACATTCTGGATAAAATCGAATCAGGTGAGGATAACCTCAACGGTGATGAACTTGAGAATTTTGAGGACGACCCCCTTGCTGCTCACATACTCCTGATTTTCCAGCAGCTTGGCTTTGACCTTGGCAGGCTTCTAAAGTCTTTCCCCTATGTTTTTGAAACTTTGAGCAGAGCAACCAACGGGTTTCGGGGCAACAAGGATTCGTGGGCTGCCGCCTTTGTTTACTTTTTCTCAGGTATTGCCGGTGACGAGCACATTCCTGCCAGCAGGATCTCTGAGATCACCGGAATTCCTCCAAGTGAGATCTATAGAAAATCCAGGATACTTTACAACAGATACATGGAGGAAGACCTTCTCTGATGTGGAAACTGGTGGAAAATTCAAAAGGAAGGTTTTTCAGAATCTCAACGGGCGGTGTAAAACTTTTTGTGACAACAAAAGATGGTCTCGCCCCATTAGAAAGTGAAGGCATAAAGGGGGAACCAATTAATCTCAAACAGGTTCACAGCAACAGAGTTTTCCTGGTCACCGAACATTTTCCGGGGAACGGTGTAATGGGTGACGGACTCATCACCCTCAAAACCTTTCTGCCCATAGGGGTTAAAACTGCTGATTGCTATCCGATTTTTTTATTTGATAAAAACTTCAAAATAGCAGCAGTCCTGCACGCAGGATGGAGAGGCACCCGACTGAGGATCGTGGAAAAAGCTCTGGAGATCATTCACAGGGTTTCAAATGTGGCACCGGAGGAGCTAATTGCGGCATTCGGACCCGGAATTGGGGGTGAAAACTACGAAGTTGGGGAGGATGTGGCAAAATTTTTTGACATTGGCGTGATCAGAAAAAATGGAAGGATATATCTCGATCTTTTTGAGGAGAATAAAAAACAGCTCCGGGACGCAGGAGTCAGGGAGATTATCCCACCGCCAGGCGATACCTACAGGGACAGTGAGTTCTTTTACTCTTATAGAAGAGACGGTAAAATTAAAGGACTCCTGTGGTCAATAATCGTAATAGGAGGAAATCATGGGTAAAATTATCAAAGGAAGGGTCTGGAAATATGGTGATGACATCAACACGGATGTGATTTTCCCGGGAAAATACACTTATTCCATAATGTCACCTGAGGAAATGGCGCAGCATGCACTTGAGGACCTGGACCCTGAATTTGCCAAAAAGGTCAAGCCAGGAGATGTCATTGTGGCAGGCAAAAATTTCGGTATGGGCTCTTCCCGTGAGCAGGCGGCAATCTGTCTTGTGGCAGCTGGTGTGGGTGCTGTTATCGCCAGATCGTTTGCAAGAATTTTTTACAGAAACGCAATAAACAACGGACTCCTCGCAATCGTTTCACCTGAAGCCTCTGATGCGCTTCAGGCTGGTGATGAAGTTGAAATTGATGTTGAAAAGGGTGAAATACGCTCTCCGAGAGGCACATTCCACTTTCCACCTTTCCCCAGATCAGTTATGGAAATTTTTGAAGATGGAGGCCTTATACCGCATACGATCAAAAAATTGAAAGAGCAAAAAGTCTGATGAATGTAAAAATTACGCTCCCTGACGGCTCAGAAAAAGCTCTGCCTCAGGGGTCAAAGGTAATAGAATTTTTCGATTCAATCCCGCCGGATACAGTTGCAGCAAAAGTTGACAACAAACTCGTATCCCTAAATTACAGGGTTTACATAGATGCCAGTATTGACCTCGTAAAGCTTACTTCACCTGAGGGTTACAGAGTATATGAGAGGAGCCTGACCGCTCTTCTCGGTTATGCCCTCTCAAAGCTCGAGCCTGGGGCAAAGCTTTATACGCTTCACTCCTATAACAACGGCATTTATTGTGAGATCGAGGGAGTTGAAGTTACAGAAGATTTTGTAGGAAAACTCAAGTCCGTGATGAAAGATGCTGTCCAGAGAGACATTGAGATCCCGGTGAATGTTATTGATGAGGAATCCGCAGTTAAAGTTTTCAAAAAGATCCCCGGAAGAGAGGACACGGTGAGACTCTTCGAGTACCTGCCTGAACACCAGAGGATCTGCGTGTTCAATATCGGTGAATATACGGAGTATTCGTACATTCCACTGGTCCACAGGACCGGTATTCTCAATAACTTTGACCTGTTGATAAAAAAACCCGGAATCATCGTTCTTCTTCCTGACGAAAAGGAACCTCACAGGTTGAGTCCCCTGAAGGAGTCTCCAAAGTTGTTTAAGACTTTCGAGGAATCCTCAAGGTGGGCGAGGATTCTGGGTGTAAATGACGCGGGATCCCTGAATAAGGTTATCACAACCGGTGATGTCTCAGACTTTATAAAAATAGCCGAAGCTCTTCATGAGAAAAAAATAGCCCGGATTGCCGATGAAATAAGTGCTGAATACAGGAAGATAAAGCTCGTTCTGATCGCCGGACCATCGTCATCGGGCAAGACCACCTTTGCCAAAAGACTGGGTATCCAGCTCAGGGTGAATGAAAAAAATCCCGTTGTCATATCTCTTGATAACTATTTTCTGGACAGAGACAAGACACCGCGGGATGAGAATGGTAATCCCGATTACGATTCAATTGAAGCTCTTGATCTCCAGCTGATCAACAGACACCTGAAAGAGTTGCTCGAGGGAAAAGAGATTGAGGTGCCGAAGTTTGATTTTAAGAAAGGGAAACGCCTGAAGAGTGGCAGGAGATTGAGATTGAAAAAGGGTGACATAATAGTGATCGAAGGTATTCATGGGTTGAACCCACGATTGAGTGAGCTTGTTCCGGACGAGGCAAAATTTAAAATTTATGTAAGTGCACTGACGCAGATATGCGTTGATTCACATAATCGTATATCGACATCAGATACGCGTCTTATAAGAAGAATCGTGAGAGACAGGCTGTTCAGAGGACATTCAGCTCTCGAGACACTCCAGATGTGGCCCAATGTGAGAAAAAACGAGGAGAAATACATCTTCCCCTATCAGGAGGAGGCTGATGTGATGTTTAACTCTTCTCTTGTTTATGAGATGGCAGTATTGAAACTGTATGCTGATACGGTGCTCCAGCAGGTAACTCCAGATTATCCAGAGTACGCAGATGCCGTCAGGCTTCTTACCATACTTTCCCACTTTTTGGGCATAATGCCCACAGAGGTGCCACCGACATCAATTCTCCGTGAGTTTATCGGTGGTAGCAGTTTCAAGTATTGATTAGTATGTCATATCAATTAAAAATCATTCCATTCTGCTTGACACGGAAATAAGGGGGCAAATATAATTCAAAGCCGATGGCTGAAATTGGAAGATACTCAATCTACATCGCTTTCATCATATCTCTCCTGTCTTCGGCGTTCTTTGTTGTAGGCCTTGCCAGGAAAAACTATGTCCTCCGTGTATCTGCCCTTCGAGGGATATACACGATTTTTGCCCTTCTCACACTCGTTATGATTTCTCTGCTCTATGTGCTCATTACTTCTGATTTCAGTGTGGAGTATGTGGCGCACTACACGAATCGGGAGCTCCCCCTGTTTTACAAAATAACAGCTCTATGGGCAGGGCAGGCAGGATCTCTTGTTCTCTGGATCTGGCTGCTCGGCCTCTTTACCATTATCGTTGTTGCAGAAAATAAGGGAGATATCAGTGATTTCAATAGTTACGCCTACATGATTCTATCTTTTACCTTTTTGTTTCTTCTCCTGATACTCGCCTTTTTCTCAAATCCGTTGAAGAAACTGGATTTTGTGCCTCCGGATGGAATTGGAATGAACCCCCTCCTGCAGAACATCTGGATGATCATTCATCCACCGACCCTTTACCTTGGTTATGTAGGATACGCAATTCCGTTTGCCTACGCATTTTCCGCGCTTTTTACCGGCAAAGTAGATGAGGAATGGATTGTAAGGGTGAGAAAGTGGTCGTTGCTTGCGTGGATTTTCCTCACCACTGGTATTTTCTTCGGCGCAAGGTGGTCGTACATTGAGCTCGGATGGGGTGGATACTGGGGTTGGGATCCTGTTGAAAACTCTTCTCTCATCCCCTGGCTTCTTGGAACTGCTTTTCTCCATTCCATCATTGGGCAGGAGCGTGGTAATATTCTGAAAAGATGGTCGATAATCTTGATTTTCCTGACATACATCACTGCTATCTTTGGGACATACATTTCAAGGAGCGGAATCATATCGTCAGTTCATGCATTTGCTCAGAGCCCACTGGGCAATTTCTTCCTCGTTTACATGTTTGGCCTCGGGATCCTTCTCATCTATCTCATCTGGAAAAGAAACGACATTTTGAAATCTCAAAGAAGTATTCCCACTCTGTTTTCAAGAGAGGGCTTTATTTATTTGACCAACTGGGTATTCTTTGCCCTTGCTTTTGTGGTGTTTGTTGGAACGAGTATCCCGCTGTTTAGTAAAATTTTCACAGGTAAAGAGGTTACAGTAAAAACGAGCTTTTACAATCAATCCTCTCTGCCGTTTTTTGCAATTATCATTGTACTGATGGGTATCTGTATTCACCTTGGGTGGCGGAGGGCACGGGCAAAACACCTGAAAAAGGGAGTTGTGATCCCTGGCATTATCAGTCTCATTTTTGGAATTCTGTACTGGTTTCTCGGAGCTAAGCAGGTTATCCCACTCATAATGTATGTTTTGACAACCTTTATGCTCCTTTCCACGCTTGAGGACTTCTTTACAGATTTCAGAATAAGACTCAGGAGAGATGGTAATCCTCTGAAAGCTGTCTGGAAAATGTTCATGTACAATCCTCGTAAATACGGTGGTTATGTCGTGCACATTGGCATCGCCCTGACCGCACTCGGTATCATCGGTTCTGGTTATTACCTGCACCAGGATGATTTTCAGCTTGAAAGAGGTGGAAAACACAGGGTGAAAAACTTCGTCCTCGAGTACACGGATCTCATTGCATACAATATTCCCAACGCTCAGATCGTTCAGGCAACGGTTAAAGTTTACAACAAAGATGGGAAGCTTGTGGATGTTCTCAAACCTCAAAAAAGGTTTTATGTAAACTGGGAGGAGGAGCCGAGTTCGGAAGTTGATATTTATCCTTCCATATACGGCGACCTTTACATTTCACTTTCAGGGTGGGAAAAGAAAGGTAAGATAGCATATTTTCATGTTATGGTCGAGCCTCTGATTCAGGTGCTCTGGGCAGGGACGATTCTCGTTATACTCGGTGGTATCCTTGCCTATAACCCGTGGAGTAGAAGAGGATGATAGCAGCAGTCATTATTGGTGTAATAGCTGCTCTGTCTTTTTACTATGTTCTTGAACCAATAATTCTCAAAGGGGTTGTGAAAATCCCCGGTGAGAGAAGCAGGGAGGGGATCAGAGCCCACTATCTTGAAGCATTAAGAGAACTTCAGTATGATCTGGAGTCAGGAAAAATCGACGAAAGTGAATATGAAAAATTAAAAGAGGAGCTCAGAGAATTCCTCGATCAATCCCCGGACACTGTTTGATTCTCCGGAAACTTCCTCGGCGGCACAAGACCGGGATAATAATGATCAAACAGAATGTTGAAAAGCTCGTGTGATCTTATCACAACAGCCTTGTATTCGACACCCTGAGATCTGGAGATTTCACCGAGATCTTTAAGATGAATAAAGTTTTCGAGGATGATGAGCTCATCGAGTTTACTGAGGGTGAGATCAAGATTGATAAAGTACAGCTTTGCCAGTTTTCTTGCTATGTCTCGAACATAACCCCATGGAATGATTTCTCTTCTGAACAATTTGACTCTTTCAATCTCGTCCTGCTCAATTTCTCGCTTTTCACCTATTTCGGAAACTCTGTGCTTGATGATTGTTAGAAATAAGTCTGCCTCAACGTCCATGTAGTTGGTGTCTTTTAGCTCAACCAGTCGTTTCATTAATGTCCTGTTGAATTTTATCAGGTGTTCTTTTACTTTTTCGTTGTTTGCCTTCACATAGGCAACACTGTATTCGCCGCTTACCGCGTTTCTAACTGGAGAGATGTAAACCGGGAGGTATCCGTTTCTAAACCAGAAATTCAGGAGCTCCGGCGTGGCACCGAAGCTTGCACCAAACCAGTCAAAGTCTTTTCGGTAATGTTTTTCAAGTTCGCTCAGTGAGGCAGACCCAATTCCCTGATTGAAGAATGCTGGATGAACCGCAATCCTTACGATGCGTAATCCCCTGAAACAGGGAAAAGTACTGTCTTCGTAGTATCTTGCAATGACAGATGGAATCACATGACCATTTATATCGAGATGCAGGTGTGGTTTTTCCGTAAGTCCCTGACAGAGATCTGGATGCAGGGCGCCCTCTTCGGCAAGAAGCATGGAGGACATGAGTTTCTCCTGGATTTTGAGAGATGCCGCATGAATGTGTGGTGCATCTGCAAGGATCAGAATGTCGTTGGGTTCATTCCTGTAATGGGCAAGTATGTATATTCCAATGTATTTTCTCAGAGTTTCTCGCTCTTCGAAAAATAATTTTTCACGGTCAAACTCAACGAATTCGTAGTTTTTAATATTAATCTCGTCAACATCCTCCGGTTCTGCATCAAGAAGCAGGAGGTCGTATATCCACCTTTCAACTGGATCTCCCTGCCTGTAACGGATCGGGGTTTTTAACTCAGAAATTTTAAAAGGGATGTCCTCTTCTTTTAATCTTTTTAAAAATCTGATGTTAAACCCTCTTCCGGCACCTTCGTAACCGTGAATCGTCGTGGAGAATATGGCTTTTTCTGCTGATTCAAGGATTTTGTGGAGCATGGGAACCGGTATGCCGGACGCCTCATCCACAACAACGAGATCAAACTTTTCGTATGTGATTTCTATGGGAGAATAAAATCTTATTTCAAAGTTTTTTCTCCTGAGAACATTCCCCTTCCATTCAGGTGGCTCTCCAAGGGTCGTCATGGAGTGTCTGGCAAATTCAAAGAGAGTTTTAGAACCTTCAAAAGATGGTGCTGTAACCCCGATTTTCATTCTTCCAAAATCCAAGTAGCCTGCGAGACCACCGAGGAAGAGCCCAACTGCCGCTGATTTTCCCCGTCCACGATTGGCTGTAACCACAAAAGCCCTGTCTCCTGAGAAGTAAAAATCTTCAAGGAATTTAAGTACATCTACCTGATCCTGAGTGGCACACAACCTGTAAATCCTTTTATCGAGCTTCGTCCCCTCCGGGACCTTCACCTTCTCCTGTTCAGAAAACTCTTCTCTGACTCTGTTCGCGTAAGTTTCTTTTTTGCTCAAAAAATAAAATCCGGGTGATTTCTTTAGAGACTCCAGAAAATACCTTTCAAATGTTCGCTTTACATCGAGCTCCGTATAAGGGAGAGAAGCCAGCTCGAAGTGGTGTTTTAAGGTTTTTGACATCCATGTATCAGGAGAGTCCAGAAGTATCAGAATAATGCCACCGCCTTTCACCGTGTCAATGACGATACCGAGATCGTTTGGAAAGAGCGTAAAAGTAAAATCCAGGACAGCCGCATCATAGGTTTCTCCCAGTACCTGTTTGATCCTTTCGAGTGGAACTGTTTTTACATAGAGTTTTCTGGGTCTGTGTTTTTTAATAACGCGCATGAAACGCCAGTACGAACTTTCGCGATCTTCGTAGGCATAAAGAATCCTTTTCCTGCCCTCAACAAGCTCGTGGAATGCAAGAGTTAGATAAGCTGCATAGGCAAACTTCTTGTGGGTATCAGCTGCAATGGTTATTACCCTTCTGTGACCCGATGAGCCTGCATCGTAGATGGCTTCAAGCAAATACTCGGTTAATCTTTCCCTGAAGTCTTCAGGCAGTTTTGAAAGGTATTTCTGCATGGGATAAAATTATAGAATGATTCCCGAACTGAGAACAGGACTTGTAGTTAAAGGTAAATTTGCTGGTTTGATCGTAGAGGGTAAAAAGATCTGGGAAATCAGAAAAATCCCGCCATATGTAACTGGTACGGTAGGGGTGATAGATGGTGATAGAGACCTCCTGCTGGGAACCGTGGAAATAACCGGATTCCTTGGTCCATTTTCACTTAATGAGCTTATGAAACATCAGGATAAACATCATGGTGGCAGATTTTTAATCCATTACGCAAAGGGAAATGTCCCTCTTTATGCGTGGATACTCAGAAATCCTGTTAAATTTTCTAAGCCGCTTAAGGTAAAGTACAGAGAGGGGAAGGCAGGAATCGCAGAGATTCTTGATGTTGGTTTAGAATAGAATGCCACGCGTAGGTGCGATGAGTATTGAAAGGTGCCTACATTTTCTTTATAGGATGCTCCCTTTTGTTATTCCCCGATAGGAACATGTGCCCAAATTTTCCCTCTCAAAGGATTATCACTTTGAAAAAGTTCTCATAAAAGTACATGATCATGGGTTTCGATTTTTCCGTATCTTGCAGGATCGTCCTTTCAGTCTCAGGACCTTTAAGATGAGACCGTATGCAAGCATTCCAGAATAGCTCAAAAAAATTTACCAGTATCAATCATTTCTTTTTTACGGAAAATTCCTCTGTGTTTCCGCTCTCACATTGCAAGTAACGATGCTTTGTGTAGAAAGAGAGAATGTTAAATCAATTTCTTTGTGCAACCTTCCTCGGTTAGAGAGAATCCATTAATAGGGACTTTGTAACATCCAAGAGGGTATTGTAACTTCATACTCTCAGAGGATGGTTTTATAACGAGTCCGGCAAGTGAGAAGGAATCCATCCCCCACCCCCTCCGTGATCCTCCGCCCCAGGAAGCTAATTTATATATTGGCAATTTACCTGCCACGAGAGTGAGAGAGGAAAAAGCTGATTTCAGGCGATTTTGGAGATTGTATTCGGATATAAAGGTGGTAAAAATTTTTACTTTGTAAAATTTTTTGCCAGGGGATGTGAGATTAAGAGGGCGGGGGGCGGCGCCTTCGGCGCCGCCCCCCGCCCATGTCCCCTCTTTCCCTCTTCTTATGCTATCTCCTCACTCTCAGCTGCTGGCGCTGAGAGATATTTGCTCAACGCTATGATCGCCTCTATGATCATCCAGATCTCCAGCAGGAAAACTATAAGTCCAATCACAAAGAGTAGCGTGTTGTGTGTCCTCGCAAACTTCTGAATGTTCAAGATCATTGCCCATCCGGTCATGAAAATCATAAAGATCATCGGCAGAGCTGTAAACCAGATGGGTTTCCTGATCCTTGCGAGGTAAACTGTAGCCACGAGGAGTGCAAGTCCTGCAAGTAGCTGGTTAACTGTTCCAAAGAGTGGCCACAGTATGAGTGCACCCTTACCTCCTTTCTGTGCAAATGCCAGGAGAAAGGCGGTGAATACTGCGAGAAATGTTGCCACCCATCTGTTGGCAAGTGCAGGGATTCCTATGTCCGTAAAGAATTCACCGATTACATACCTCTGAATACGGGTCGCTGTATCCAGTGTCGTACCAGCGAAGGAGACGAGGAACACTGCCATGATTGTGGTACCGATTGCGAGAGGGATGCCAAATGAATGCATAAGGTTGGCTGAGCCTATGATAACTGCATTTAGTTTGGATCCAAGACCAGCAGCTGCCTGCCAGCTCGCATAGTGATGCTGCCATGCAGCAACACCTGTTAGAATCTCGCCACCCTTCGTTTTGTAAGCGATACCAATTGCAGCCGCAGTCGCCACAATAACCAGTGTAGCAAGTGAACCTTCCATCAACATACCACCGTAACCCACAAACAGGGCATCAGGCTCTTTGTCAATCTGTTTTGAAGATGTTCCTGAACTTACAAGGGAGTGGAATCCCGAGATTGCACCACAGGCGATCACGACAAAGAGGAAGGGCCAGATGGGGGGCGCACCCTGCGCATGGAAATTCGTTGCCGGTGCAACAATCTTTGGATGAGCAACAAGTGTACCGAGGAAGAGAAGCACCATTGCTATAATGAGCTCGTGAGCGTTTATGTAATCTCTTGGCTGAAGCAGTGTCCATACAGGGAGCGTGGAAGCAAAAAATGCATAGATCAGGAGAATAACAAGCCATGTCTCAACAGGTGTAAGACCGAAGAGACCGGGAAGCTTGAGAGGCCAGTAAGCTCCAATAATAACAGTGATGTACATGAGAATAACTGCGATGATGGAAATCGTATTCAGGTTGCCACCTTTTTTATAAATCATGTAACCTGCCCAGATAGCAATGGGGATCTCCATCCACACGGGAAACACAGACTGAGGGAACATTTTAAAGAGAATTCCCATGATGAGTGCAAATATGGCGATAACGATCCACAGCTCGAAGAAGATGATCAGGAGGAAGAGATATCTTGTTCTGGAGTTAACGAGATTTGCGGTGAGCTCACCGATGGATACACCCTTATTCCTCATGGAGGCGACAAGTGCGGAGAAGTCATGAACGCCTCCGAGGAATATGGGACCAAGAGCCACCCAGAGTGCTGCAGGAACCCAGCCCCAGATGATAGCGATGGCTGGACCCACGATGGGACCAAGACCTGCAATTGAGGTGAAATGGTGCCCGAAGAGAACCTCTTTTTTGGCGGGCATGTAGTCAATGTCGTCCCGCAGCTCGTGGGCCGGTGTTACCCTGTTGGGATCCAGCTTGAATATTTTGTTCGCCAGATACTTACCATATGTATGGTAAGCCAATAGATATGCGGCAAATACTACTATCGCTAATACCAAGGAGTTCATCATTAAACCTCCTTTTTTGTTTTTTAACCCATCCTAACACGGATCCTGCAAAATCGATCTATCAGCCACCTCCTCCAGTTTTTTTACACCCACTTTTTTATCGGGTGTCTGGAGTTCCTCCTTTAACTTTTCAGCAAATTCACGGGGTTTCTCTGTGACATGAACTTCGATCCCGTTTTTGCCCGCCTCTTCGATGACTTTATCGGTGGGTTGTTTTTTTACGACCGCAATGGCTCTTTCGAGTGAGAATTTTTCTTTTACCTTGCCAAACTGCCACACATCAAAGATTCCAAGTGCATCACCATAAGCTATCAAGATCTTATGGTCATGCACCTTTTTTGCAGACTTTTTAAAGAGTGCCATAGATATCACCCACCTGATTTTAAAAATCTATACACGGATTTGTCAAGTTTTCGTAAGAGGGTGTTCGAAAAAATTTCTCTGGGGTAGAAGTGGCATAAAATTTTTTAACTTTCTCATCCACAAGACGGATGTCTTGTGGAAGAAGACTCGCCTTCAAACTTCTCCCCTGCAGTACGAAGAGAGCCTTTCGAATCCCTCTCCCGCTTTGCGGATAGATCTTCTTTAAACCCCTCCCCGCAGTGCGTTTGTACCGTGGGAGGGCTCTCCTTCAACCCCTCCCCCGCAAAGCTTTGCTTTGCGGGGGAGGATAAAGGAGGGGGTAGAAAGGGTAGATTTGACAGGGAGGAGCAGGTGGTGCCCTTTTTGCCCTCCCCTCAATCCCCTCCCACTTCGTGGGAGGGGAGGTGGTCGGTGAACCTTCCCACTTCGTTGGAGAAGAGGTTGAAGGTGAACCCTTCCGTAAAGCGGGAGGGGAATTTGTAGGTGAACTCTTCCACAAAGCAGGAGGGGGAGTGGATTCCCGCAAAGTGGGAGGGGAGATTGGGGGTGAACTCT
>CAZNDM010000064.1:0-33288 GCA_964571845.1 uncultured bacterium
ATGAAAACAGGAGCAGTTTTTTCCGTGCAGGTCTAAACGGGAGACTTCCTCTTGGATTCAACATTTATGGCCAGGCGCGGATATCAGGAGGCGAGAGATCACAGAGACACTTCAATCTCTCAATTGTGCGAAACTGGTAAACTAATTTTCAGCACGACATTGATTTTGACAAAAACTATTCGCGGATTCTTGTGTAGATCAACAGGAAAGTAAAAACAAGAGGGAAGAGTAGAAAGTACAGGATCTTTACTGGAAATAGCTGATTTCGATTAACGACAATTGGATAACCCGGGTAAAGGTCCTCCTGAATGTTAAACTTCAGACCTGAAAGGCCTGATAAAATCTGAAAAGCCTCCTCAACACTATTGGAGTATGTACTGTCGCTTTTGATGCCAGAATCTGAGATCAATTCGTACTTGATTATTCCATACTGTTTTTCCAGTTCATCTCCTCTCATCAATTCTATCTCAACATCTCTTTTCACCATTTTCAACCTGCTTAAAAACTCCGTCTCAAAATCTCTGTATCTTGAGTCTTCTGGTGACATGTAAATCTTTATCCTGATTTTCCCGATCTTTCTGAGATTTCTGGAAACTGCTGGTGGAAAGCTATTTCTATGGCTCTCCGTAATGTCTATCTTCCCGGGATTAAATCCTGCGATTAAAACGCTCATAAAACCCACAACCGCAGCAGGAACGATAATGTCTTTCAGACTCTTGCCCGGGGTCAGAACCGTGGCAGCGACAAAAATAAGAAACACTGTGATAGCCAACATAGTAAAGATTGTCCCGGGGTCAAATATACCCTTTTCAAAAACCGAAATAAACTTTGAAAGAGACAGCTGCGAAACGACCTTTATTACAGGCGACGAGATCATTCCGCTTGTAAAATCCACAATCCACGAGAAAAGAATTATTCCAAGCGCAATGATTGCTGCACTTGATGAATTTCTCGTAACTGACGCAGTAAAAATTGAAATCCCGCTCACAAGGGATCCGTAAAGCAGGTAACCCAACATCAACAGCAGGAATTCCGGACCCGGGACATGACCGCCCCAGACCAGCCAGGCGACAACACCCGGTAACACAAGAGCAAGTGCAAAAAGAACTGCCATAAAAGACAGGAGCCATTTCGACAAAACTATCTGCACAGGGGAATAACCAACCTGATAAAGAACAGAGATGGTACTGTTTTCCCTTTCCTTTGAAATCAAAGGAATTACCACAAACGGGAATATCATGGAAAAGGTCAGGTAAAATCCTCCCATGGTTGGATTAAAAACACCTGCAACAGGTTCAAAACTCTTTGCATAAAATGGATCGTTCAGAGCAGCAATACTCGCTTTACTGTATAGATCCACTGCAAGAAGAAAACTGTTGCCGATAATAAGAGAAGTTACAATTAACATCAAATACAGGGAAGTTGATCTTAGAACCAGTCTTGCATCTTTCTCGATCAGATAGAAAAATCTTTTCATGAAAGCGCCCTTATAAAGATTTCCTCGAGATTACTGGCATCGTACCTGTTTTTTAGCTCATTCAGGTTCCCGGTTTCGATGACTTTTCCCTCTTTCAGCAAAACGAAGTAATTACAGATTTTTTCCGCATGGCTCAAATGATGAATGGAGAGCACAAATGTCCTTCCCCTCGCATTCTCTTCCCTGAGAAGATCTGTTATTTCAACAAGCTGAATGGGATCAAAACCATCAAAAGGTTCGTCAAGCAGGAGGATATTCTTTGGAGGCAAGAGTGCAAAAAATAGCTTGACCCTCTGGGCATATCCCTTTGAAAGATTTTTAATTCTTCTGTTCCAGACATGTTTCAAATTCAGAACTTCAACAAATCTATCAGGAGACCTTCCCGTTGTCTTTGACATGAAGTGTACAAATTCGGAAGTCCTCAATTCAGGGTAGATCTTTAAATTTTCCGGCATGTAGGATATGAGTTTCATTCGTTTTTCGAAGGGAGGATTTCTCTCTCCAAGTAGGAAAAAGTCACCTGAGTCCTGTTTCAGATAACCTGTTATTATGTTAAAAATAGTTGACTTTCCGGCGCCATTGGGACCTATTATGCCTGTAATTGAACCTTCAGGTATTTCAAAACTTACTTCCGTGAGGGCAGTAACCCTGCCAAAACTTCTGGAAATCCCATTGAGTTTAATCATTCACGAATGATCTGGAAATCGTCAAAAAACACATAAGAATCAGCCTTGGACCACAGACCTACTCTGCCAGAGATTGGAGTTTTGTTTATGTAATTGATGTATTTTTTCCCGTTCAGATACCCCTCGATCTTCTTACCCCTGATCACGACCATAAGTGTGTGCCAGGTTTTTGAGGGTGTTTTAACATTTTTGATCCACTGAACGACGGATCTCTTTCCGTTCCTCAACCTGAAAAGAACAAGATTGTTTTCGAGAGGATTTGCCCTGATAACAAGATAGTCCCCATTTTCCTTGATGTCAAAAGCGATACCTGCTGCCTGATCGATAACTCCACTTATAGCCTTAAATCTGACGATAAGGGTGCCCCTCCTGAAATCTTTTAAATTTTTAAAGATGCTGAGAGGAAAATACTTGTATTCCTTAATGTTGTCCAGGAACTCTGCGTATCTTTCACCGTACAGAGCTTTTGCCTTTTCCGCAACTCCTTTTGCAAGGGTGCCCCTCGCCCACTTCCGACCATCAACGGCATAAACCACATTGTTACCATCCTTTGCAAGATGCCAGTATCCAACAATTGAGGAGAAATACTTTGACGGTCCCATTCCGCTCTCATCGTCGAAATTTATGACAATCTTCGATTGAGCAAAGAGGGGAGTAATGAGTATCGCGACAAACACCAGGATTTTTTTCATTTTCCGACCTCCTTAAGTTTGTTCATTTATTTTATCAGAATCCGTCCTCAATTTTCAACATGAGTCAAAAATAGCGAGCTAAAAGACGAAAAATGAAGACCCATTTTCATACACTTCGAAATTAAAACAGATCTGCGTCTTTTTTCTGAATGCACAGTCTGGAAGGCTGAAAAACACTACCCACTGCGATTAAAGAACTTTGTAGCATTGTGGCGTGGATTTGATCGATTAAAAAATATGCGAATGGAGGGTTTTAATTTAAAAAAGATGGGCGGAACCGTCGGAACGACGGTTCCGCCCATCTTTTTTAAATCTTTTATCCTACCTTCCTGTACTTCATCTTCCCTTCGAGGAAAAGATCTCCACCGTACATGTCATTTGCAACAATCACAGGGAAATCTTCTACATAGAGTTTTCTTATAGCTTCAGGTCCGAGATCCTCGTATGCAATAATTTCAACTGATTTTATCCTTCTTGCAAGCAGGGCACCTGCTCCTCCAACAGCCTCAAAGTAAACCGCCTTATACTTCTTCATCGCCTCTTTGACCGCTTCCCCACGCTGACCCTTTCCTATCATTCCTTTAAGTCCAAGTGCAAGTAGCTGAGGTGTGTATGGATCCATTCTGTAGGAGGTCGTCGGACCGGCTGATCCAATAACATAACCGGGCTTGGCTGGTGCAGGTCCCACATAATACATAATCTGACCCTTTATATCAAACGGGAGTGGCTCTCCCTTTTCTATCAGCTCAACAAGCCTTTTGTGAGCTGCATCCCTTGCCGTGTAGATGTAACCGGTTATCAAAACCTTGTCGCCTATACGGAGATTGGCGACATCTTCATCCGTTAAAGGCGGTGTTATTCTCTTGTATTCTTCACTCATTTTAAAACCTCCTATAAAACGGCAACTTTATGCCTGTTTGCATGACACTGAATGTTGACTGCGACCGGGAGTGACGCGATGTGGCACGGATAATACTCAATGTGGACATCAAGTGCCGTAACAGTGCCTCCAAGTCCCATTGGTCCTATTCCAAGCTTGTTAACCTCTTCGAGGATTTCGAGCTCAAGCTCTGCGTAAAACGGATCCGGGTGTCTCTCTCCAACCTTCCTGAAAAGGGATTTCTTTGCAAGTATTGCAGACATTTCAAAATTGCCACCAATACCTACACCAACGATAATTGGAGGGCAGGGGTTGCCACCAGCCTGATCCACGACCTCGACCACAAACTTTTTAATACCCTCTCTTCCAGCTGCAGGGGCAAAGAGCTTTGCCACACTCATGTTCTCACTTCCGCCACCTTTTGGGGCAAACATGATCTTCAGCTTGTCTCCCGGGACAATGTCAAAGTGGATTATGGGCGGGGTATTGTCGCCGGTGTTTACCCTTCTCAATGGGTCCTTTACCATCGATTTTCTGAGATAACCCTCCACATATCCTCTTCTTACACCCTCAACAAGGGCATCCTTCAGATGGCCTCCTTTAACAACGACTTCTTCACCGACTTCAACAAACATGACAGCGGTTCCAGTGTCCTGACAGATAGGGATCATCTCGTTTTTGGCGATTTTGTCGTTTTCGATTATCTGCCTGAGTACCTCTTTGCCGACAGGGGACTCTTCCTTTTCAAGCGCCTGTTCCAGCGCCTGATACATATCCTCGTCAAGAACAGAATTTGCTTCGATGGCGAGGTTTTTGACAGTTTCTACAATTAGATCATATTCAATTTCTCTCATTTCAAATACCTCCTTATACGCTCAATTTTTAATGCTTTACCAGTCAAATTGTCAATCTCAACAAAAACGCCTTCAAGTCCCACCTCTTCGTTGGACGGCTCGTATCTCACCGGAAGCTGGGTGATAAATCTCTCAATGGCGAGGTCCTTCTTTATTCCAATGACACCTCTAAGTCCTCCGGTCATTCCAAGATCTGTAATGTAACCGGTTCCACCCGGCAGAATCTTCTCGTCCGCTGTCTGCACATGTGTGTGTGTTCCTACAACGAGTGATGCTCTTCCATCAACATAGTATGCAAATGCCTGCTTTTCAGCCGTTGTCTCTGCATGGAAATCGACTATGACAATCTTGTTTTTGTTCTTTTCGATTATCTCGTCAAATTTTCTGAAAGGGCAGTCAATGTTCATAACAAAAAGGCGGCCCATGAGGTTGATTACCGTAATGGTTAAACCTGTTTCTGTTGTGTATTCAATGAAACCGTTTCCCGGTGCGCCCGGAGGGTAGTTTGCCGGTCTGAGAAGAGTGGGATATTCATCAATGTGTTTGAAAATTTCCCTTTTATCCCAGATGTGGTTGCCACCGGTCATGACATGAACGCCGTATCTGAGGATTTCATCGAGGACCTTTTTTGTAACACCTGCGCCGCCAGCGGCGTTCTCTACATTTGCAAGTACGATGTCAACATTGAATTCATTTTTCAAACCGGGAAGGAGTTCGCGGAGTGCCTTTCTTCCGGGTTTGCCCACGACATCGCCGATAAAAAGGAGTCTCATTAAAGTAATCCTTTGTGGTTTAAAGTTTTAGAGGGGCGGCGCCTTCGGCGCCGCCCCTCTAAAAAATCCTTATCTTGCGTATTCAACCGCCCTCGTCTCCCTTATCACCGTTACCTTTATCTGACCCGGATACTCAAGCTCCTCTTCAATTTTACCTGCAACCTCCCGCGCAAGATCAAATGCCTCGACATCAGAAACCTTGTCCGCTTCAACTATTATCCTGAGCTCTCTTCCTGCCTGTATCGCATAGGCTTTCTCAACACCCGGGAAACTCGTGGCAATGGCTTCGAGACGCTCTATCCTCTTGATATAAGCCTCAAGGGACTCCCTCCTCGCTCCGGGCCTTGACCCTGAAATGGCATCAGCCGCCGCAACTATCACCGCATAGGGTGACTGCGGATCAACATCCTCATGGTGCGCCGCAATGGCGTTCACCACAAGATCATTTTCACCAAATTTCTTCGCTATCTGACCCCCTATTATGGCATGAGGTCCCTCGTATGTGTCGTCCGCAAGTTTTCCTATGTCGTGCAAAAGACCCGCTCTCTTTGCTATGTCCTCACGGAGACCGAGCTCTCCTGCTATTATCCCTGACAGTTTTGCTACCTCAATGGAATGCTGCAAAAGATTCTGACCATAGGAGTAACGGAACTTCATTTTCCCAATGTACTTTACGAGTTCAGGGTGAAGTCCGGCGATTCCAAGCTCCAGAAGCACCTCTTCTCCGATCTTCCTTATGTAGTCGTCAAATTCAGCCTTTACCTTTTCCACGACCTCTTCGATCCGTGCAGGATGAATCCTTCCATCCTGCATGAGCTTTTCAAGGGCGAGCCTGGCAATCTCCCGTCTCATGGGATCAAAGGCAGAGAGGGTAACCGCCTCAGGAGTGTCATCAATTATGACCTCAACGCCTGTGGCAGCTTCGAAGGCACGAATGTTTCTACCCTCGCGTCCTATAATCCTTCCCTTCATATCATCCGAAGGTAATGGAACGACTGAAACTGAAGACTCTGCTGTGTGAGATGTGGCACACCTCTGGATTGCAGTTGCAATAATTTCCTTTGCCTCTCTTTCGGCTTTCTCCTTTGCCTCCTCACGAATTTTATAAACGAGCTGGGCAGCCTCGTAACGGGCTTGAGCCTCAAGGGTCCTCATAAGCTCTGCCTTCGCCTCTTCTCTCGTTAGCCTGGCAACCTCTTCAAGCTTCTTAGCCTCTTCCTGAATGAGCTGTTCGAGTCTCTCTTCTTTTGCTTTTATGCCCCTCTCTCTTTCCTGCAATGTCTTTTCAAGGTTCCTTAGTTCACGCTCCTTGCGAGATATGCTTTCAGCACGCTTGTCAAGCTGGTTTTCTCTCTCCTCAAGTGCCTTTCTCTCCCTCTCAAGTCTGCGTCTTTCCTCGTAGGACTCCTTCTCAAATTTTCGCTTTTCACTGTACCAGTAATCCTTTGCCTTTACTTCAGCCTCTTTTTTGATATTGTGTGCCTCTTTTTTGGCTTCTTCAATGATCTTTTCGGCACTACCCTTTGCCTCTTCAAGTTTTTTGACATATTTGGACTTGAAATAAAAAAGACCCGCAGCGAAACCAGCGACCAATCCAAGTATTAACAACACGATGGAAACGAACATCATTTTTCATCAACCTCCTTTTTCTTTTTTAGATGCTTTTCGTAACCGATATCCGCGGGTTCGAAAATTTTCACACCTTTAATACCTTCAGGTAGATAATCCTGATCAATCTCCCCCTCGTGTCCATGGGGATAGATGTAACCCTCGCCGTGACCAAGTCTTTTGGCTCCTGAGTAATGGGAATCCTTCAGGTGCTGCGGCACCTCTTCCCTGGGGTAATTTTTCACAACTTCATGTGCCTTTTTAAGAGCCCTGTAAACAGTATTGGACTTTGGTGCCGTTGCAAGATACAAAACGGCTTCCGCCAAAACAAGGTCCCCCTCCGGTCTGCCCACCATTTCAAATGCTGTAAGTGCCGATGCTGAAACCACAAGTGCCATGGGGTCAGCAAGTCCAATATCCTCAGCAGAATGTATCAGCACTCTCCTCAGTATGTACCTCGGATCCTCTCCTGACTCAAGTATGCGAACGAGCCAGTACATAGCCGCATCAGGATCAGAACCCCTTATTGACTTTATGAAAGCTGAAATCATGTCATAGTGTTCGTCACCTGTCCTGTCATAGTGAAAGGTGTGACTGATGATACGGTCAACCTCATTTTCTCCGATTTCAGGTCCCTTTACAACCATGGAAACGAGCTCAAGATAGTTGAGCGCCCTCCTCGCATCTCCCTCTGATGCAATGGCAATCTTTTTCAGGGCAGCTCTGGAAAACTTCAGATGAAGCTTGCCTATGCCCCTTTCTTCATCCTCAATAGCCCTCTCCATGATCCTGATAAGATCATCCACACTCAGAGGTTTAAATTCAAAAACGAGGGTCCTCGAAATTAACGCCTTGGATATGGCAAAAAATGGGTTTTGCACAGTTGACCCGAGGAAAATAAGGGTACCACGCTCAACAGACGGCAACAGGTATTCCTGCTGAAGACGATTGAATCTGTGTACCTCGTCAACAAACAGGACAGCGCGGTTACCCGTCATGTGGAAATGTTTTTCCGCAAAAGCAATTTTCTTTTTGAGCTCATTAACATTCGACTCAACAGCGTTGAGATAGATAAATGGGGCAGATGTCCTGTTTGCAATAATCCTGCCAAGAGAGGACTTACCTGTACCCGGAGGGCCATAGAAAATCGCAGAAATAAGCCTGTCTTCTTCTATTAACTTTCTGAGGGGCTTGCCCTTTCCAAGGATATGCTCCTGCCCCACAAACTCCTCAAGAGTTTGTGGTAGCATCCTTTTGGCAAGTGGGATTGCCCCGTCCTGTTTTTTAACCTGAAAAAGATCCAATTATTTTCACCTCCTGAAAAAATTGAAAAAATAATCATTCGATTTCCTCAATCTTTGAAATAATTTTTTTGAGAGTCTCCTCCATAGAATGGAGTCTCTCGCGATCCCTGTTGCATTCAATCGCAGCATTTAAAAATGCGAGTAACACAACGAGGACACGGTTTATATTCTGCCTGTCCTTTAACCTTTCTTCAACGCTCTTTATCCAGTCCTCAATAAAATCCCGAATCCGGCTCAACTCGTCCGCGTCAAAATCTCCCTCTACAGGAAGCTCCATATCATAGATTTTTATCTTGTGTTCTATCATGACCGTTCAAACATCGAAAGCTTGATTGAAATTCTCTTAAGCTCTCTCTCAAGCTTGTTAACAGATCTGATAAGCTTTTCCTTATCTTTCACCAGCCGGTTTTTCTCCTCTTTCAACTTTTCGTTCTCCGCCCTCAGGTTCTTTATCTCCTCGATCAACTTTGTAACTTTCTCATCAAGTCTCCTCACGAGCTCATCAGACATCATCGATTCCTCTAATCTGGTACCCTTTGTCTTTAACCAATCTTATAAGTTTTTCAAACTCTCTGTCAACCTCTTCGTCGCTGAGTGTTTTCTCAGCTGAACGGAACTCAAGGGTAAATGTTAAACTCTTTTTCCCCGGAGGTAAAGGCTTACCGGAATACACATCCACAAGCCTGAAACTGTAAAGGAGATCCGATTCAAACTCCTTCAGTACTCTTTCAACTTCCACATAAGGTGTCTCCAGATCTGCAACTATGGAAATATCCCTTTTTACTGCCGGGAAAACAGGGAACGGCTTATACCTCTTTGCCGGAATTTCAATGTTTTTGAGTGAGATCTCAAGTGCGTAAACGCTTTCCTTTATGTCGTACAACCTGGAAACATCAGAGGCTATCTCACCAATGAAACCGGATGGCTCGCCGTTGATAACAACCTCTGCACCTGCGTCGAGGAAGTCAGCTTCAAGTGGTTTGAGCTCGTAATCAAAATCAAATTCCTCGGCAACCGCATCAAGGATGCCCTTCAGATCATAGTAATCAAGCTTTGTTTCATCATTAAAAGGTGTCTTTGGATACCTGCCCGTAAGCATCACGCATATTCTTTCGTCCTCTACAGGCAAGACATCAGGTCCCTGCCAGAGAAAAGCCTTTCCTGATTCAAAAACTCGAACAGGTGATATTCCACGCCTCCAGTTAGTTGAGACCACCTGTATAACGCTCATAGAAAGCATGGGTCTCATAAACTCATAGGATTCGTTAACCGGATTCTTAATCCTCACAGCACTTTCTTCACTGAAAGAGAAGGCTGAAAGCTCTTTTTTGCCGACGAATTCTATGGTCTTTACCTCATACAAACCGAGCTTGATGAGGAAATCCCTGAATCGATCCGTTTTCTTGATCAACTTTCTACCAACGAGCTCGCCGGAAGTCGAGATAATTTTTCCGGGAATGTTGTCATAGCCGTAGATCCTTGCAACCTCCTCCACGAGATCAGCCGGCAATGAAATATCCTGTCTGCGTGTGGGGACAATCACTTCAAACCCCATATCGTCCTGATGAACAGTAAAACCAAGATTGTTGAAAATCTCCACAACCTTTTTATCGGGAATTTCGTAACCCAGTAACCTGCTGAGATAGGCCCTTTTGAGATAGACCTTCCGGGGCTTTACCGTGAGGTAATTGACATCGTTTAAAGGACCGACTTTTCCACCGGCGATCTCAGTAATAAGCCTTGCAATTCTGTTGGACGCAAGCGGAGGTAACTCCGGATCAACCTTTCTTTCAAACCTGTAAGAAGCTTCGGTGGTCAACTTCAGATACATAGCACCTTTCCTGATGGTTATCGGGTTGAAATACGCAACCTCAATGAGGAGATCACGAGTCTGATCAGTTACACCCGACTCTTCTCCACCCATGATTCCTCCAATAGCCACAGGCTTTCTGGCATCCGCAATCAGGAGCACATCAGGGCTCAATTCCCTCTCCACTCCGTCAAGTGTAACGAACTTCTCGCCCTCTTTTGCATACCTGACAACGATCTTTTCTTCGAGTTTTGAAAGATCAAAGGCGTGTATGGGCTGACCAAGCTCAAAGAGTACATAGTTTGTAATATCAACTATGTTGTTTATGGGTCTCTGACCTACGAGGGCCAGCCTGTACCTCATCCACGATGGAGACTTGTCAACTTTTATGTCTTTAATTATTCTGCCCGTGTATCTCGGACACCCATCCTTTGCCTCAATCTCAATGGGAAATTTTCCTATGGATGGGTCTTCCTCAATACCGACCTTTGGTGGAATCAACTCATCCCCTGTCTTTGCCCTCAAATCCTGTGCAATCCCGATGTATCCGAGAAGATCTCCCCTGTTGTGAGTTATTTCAAGATCGTAAAGATAATCATCCATTTGAAGGTATGACAGCGGGGAATCCCCGGGCTTCATATCACCGGGTAATTCGATTATCGTCTCCGATTGATCTGCAAGTCCAAGTTCCTCCTCTGAAAGGGGCATACCGTAGGACTTTACCCCCCGAATTTCCCTTTCCTCAATTTTCATACCACCGGGAAGAACGGTTCCAGGCATTGCCTGCACGACCTTCATTCCAACATAAAGCCCGGGTGCACCGGACACCACCTGAACCTTTCCGTCTCCGACGAATATTTCAAGAACCTTTAACTTTGGAGATGATGGATGATCCTCGATTTTCGTTATCTCACCAACGACGAGGCTCGAAAGTCCCTCTCCAAGATACCTGAACTCCTCAACCGGGATTCCAAGAGAGTCAAGAAGTTCCACGAGCTCCTCAGGCCCTGTTTTAAGGTCAATATAATCTTTAAGCCATCTGTAAAGTATTTTCATGACTAAAGCTCCCTGATAAATCTGAGATCGTTTTCATAGAATAACCTGATGTCATCTATTCCATACTTAATCATGGCAATCCTATCGGGTCCGAGACCAAATGCATACCCGGTCCACTCCTCTGGGTCGTAACCAACAGCTTCAAAAACCTTTGGGTGAACCATACCGGCGCCAAGAATTTCGAGCCAGCCTTCACCCCAGTTTACAAGAACTTCTGTGGACGGTTCTGTAAATGGAAAGTATGAGGGCAGAAATCTGATCCTCGTTTTTGGTCCAAAGAGTTCCCGGGTAAACATCTCAAGTGTGGCTTTGAGATCAGCGAAGGACACATTTTTGTCAACATAAAGCCCTTCTGCCTGGAAAAAGGCAGGTGCGTGGGACGCGTCAAATGGGTCCTTTCTGTACACTCTACCGGGATGAAACACCTTGAGTGGTGGCTTCCTTTTTTCCATTGTCCTTATTTGAACAGGGGAAGTGTGAGTGCGCAGGAGCATTTTATCAGTGATGAAAAGCGTGCTCCACATATCCCTTGAGGGGTGGTATTCAGGGATATTTAGAGCCTCAAAGTTGTAGTATTCCCATTCAACCTCCGGCCCATCAACGATCTCGAATCCAAGACCAACTGCGATCTCAACGAGCTCTTCCATTACCTTGATAAGTGGGTGCTTTTTCCCGGCAATAACAGGCTTTCCCGGAAGTGTGAGGTCGAGCTTTCTCGCCTTTTCAAGTTTCTCAAGTCTCACTCTGGCGGACTGAATGAGCTCCTGTATCTCGTTTTTCAAAGTATTTACGGCTTTTCCAAAATCTTTTCTCTCCTCAGGTGGCACTTCTTTGATCTTTTTGAGAAGAGCTGTTATTTCACCCTTTTTTCCAAGGTACTTTATCCTCAGTTCCTCAAGTTCTTTAAGGGAGGAAATTTTTTCAAACTGTTCATGGAACTTGTGTTTGATTTCATTGATTTTTTCAATCATAAAGACCTCCTTAAAACAAATGGAGGCCCAAGCTTGCTACGAAGCCGGGGCCTCCTTTCTTTTCAAAAAGTTATAAAGATCAGGCCTCTATGGCACTTTTTGCGATACTGGCAAGCTCCTTGAAAGCATCTTTGTCATTAACAGCAAGCTCAGCCAGAATCTGCCTATTGAGCTTTACCCCGGCCTTTTTCAGGCCGTAAATAAATCGAGAATAACTCAACCCCTCTTCTCTTGCGGCAGCGTTTATCCTCGTTATCCAGAGTCTCCTAAAATCACCTTTCTTATCTTTTCTGTGGGCGTAAGAGTACTGAAGTGATCTGATAACAGCTTCTTTCGCCTTCTTGAAGGTGCTGGATTTCTGCCCATAGTATCCCTTGGCTGCCTTCCTGATCTTCTTATGCTTACGCCTTCTTACCGTCCCTGTCTTAACTCGCATTTTTCTTTCCTCCCTTTGATTCAGGTGGTTTTTATTATACCTTACAGCTAAATATCGTGTCAAATTAAAGATGAAAGGCTGTTTGAAAAAATTCCTTCGGGTGTAAAAGGGACATTCTCCATAGAGCCTTTAGTACTGTGGAAGGATACTCACCGTCCTCGTCCCACAGGATACATCAGCGCTGTGTGGGAGAGACTTATCAATATTCGCCACAAGACAGATGTCTCGTGAGGGAGGATTACGGGGGTGGAAAGAACTGATTGACGGAGGAAAGCAGGTATTGGTTTTGTTCCCCTCCCATTTCATGTGAGGGGAGATTGGGTGTGACCCCTCCCATACGTGGAAAAGGAGATGGGTAAGTGCCCTCCATTTGCTGATCTGCAAGGTGTTTAAGCATTCTCGACAAACCTCTCCCCCAAAGCTTTGATTTGTGGGAGGATCGTCGTCTTACAACCTCCTCCTCCTCTTTGCGGGGAAAACTCTAAACCCCATCCCCGAACCTCGAAGAGGTTTGGGGGAGGATTAAGGAGGGGGCAGTAAGAGCTGATCTGACGGGGAAAAGCAAAAGGTGGTCTTTCCGCCCTCCCCTCAATCCCCTCCCACGGATTGGGAGGGGAGCTTGGGTGTGACCCCTCCCGCAAAGCGGGAGGGGAGGTTGTGGGTGGACCCACGCAAACGGGAAGAGACTGTATGTGGACTACCACAAAGCAGGAGAGACTGTGGGTGAATCCTGCAAACGGGAGGGGATTGTATGTGGACTCCCACAAGGCAGGAGAGGCTGTGGGTGAACTTCCGCAAGTCGGGAGGGGGTTGGGTGGGAACTCCCGTAAAGCTGGGAAGGTTGTCAGTAAAGCTCTCTCACTCCGTGGGAGGGAAAATTGTAAATGCTTCCTACGATATTTATACGAGGAAAAATCAACACCCTCTCCCACGCCGCAAAGCGGCGTGGGGGAGGATTAAGAAGGGGGATCCGCAAAGTGAAAGGGGAAATGATCACCGGTAGATTTTCGACCAGTCTCAATTAAAGACAGGCGATTTTTTGAAATGTGCTTTAAAAAAACTGCTCTGCAGGGAACTACTTCTTTAAGATATTTTTATACCTCTCAAGGCTTTATGGAAAACACGGGATCCCGTCCAGCAATATTTTAGTAGCGTGAAGAAGAACTTCCTCTAATCTCCTTTCCCGCATTGCGTCAGTACGAGCAAGGGGACAAAGTTCCTTTTCTGCTATACGGGAGAGGTGATTGTCGCTGGATCCGCATAAGCGATATACAAGGAAGACCCCTGGCTTGTAAGCGAAAAGTTGATATGAGTATCAAGCGGTCAGTTTGACCACAAGTTGATAATATTGACATTTAAACCCGGTTCAGAATAAAATTGAAAAAGAAAACGGGGGTATTTGACATGAATAAGCCATGGCTGATCTTTTATGAGAGAGAGGTTCCACCTAAAATTGACTACCCGGTCATTCCATTGACCAGGTTTTATCAAAATGCCGCCTGCGAGTACCCTGACAACACTTCTATGATATTTTTTGGCAACAAAATCACCTATCGGCAGGGATGGGATTACATTCGATCACTCTCAACTGCTCTCCACGATCTCGGCGTCAAAAAGGGTGACCGGGTGTCCATATATCTACCAAACTGCCCCCAGTTCGTTATCTCTTTCTACGCCATCCTCCGCATCGGTGGCATCGTTGTTCAAACCAATCCCATGTATGTCCCAAGAGAACTCGAACACATCCTCAACGACTCCGAAGCAGAAACCATCATTACCCTCGATCTCCTATACGACAGAGTTAAAGCCGTCAAAGATAAGACCAAAATCAAAAGAATAATTGTAACAAGTATCAGGGACTTCCTGCCTCCACACCTGAAACTCCTCTACCCTCTTCAATACATCCGTAAGAAAAAGCCAAAGGTGGACTACAGCGAACCTGGAGTTTACAGATTTACGGATCTTCTGAAAACACCTGCCAAAAAGATCGAAGTTGACATCAATCCGAAGGAGGATGTAGCCCTTTTCCAGTACACAGGCGGCACGACCGGAATTTCGAAAGCCGCGATGCTTACACATTACAACCTTGTTGTAAACACGATTCAGGCAGTTACCTGGCTCACCGACAGGGAGGAGGGCAAAGAAGTCCTCATGGCTGTTCTCCCGTTCTTCCATGTCTATGGCATGACAGTGGGTATGAACTTCGCGATTTATCTCGCGTCCACCCTTGTCCTTGTTCCCCGGTTCGATGTCAAAGAGGTCGTCAAACTGCTTGAAAAGTACAGGGTAACTCTCTTCCCCGGCGCGCCGACGATCTACATCGCGGTGGTCAACTACAAGGATGTCAAAAAATACGACCTGACATCCATAAAAGCCTGTATCTCAGGCTCAGCACCGCTCCCCGTGAAAGTTAAAGAGGACTTTGAAAAACTCACAGGTGCCAAACTTGTTGAAGGATATGGCCTCTCTGAGGCATCACCCGTAACTCATTGTAACCCAATCTACGGTCTTAACAAACCCGGAAGTATCGGAATTCCGTTTCCCGACACAGATGCCAAAATCGTTGATATCGAAACCGGCGAGAAAGAAATGCCAGTAGGTGAGCCCGGGGAGCTCATCGTTAAAGGTCCACAGGTTATGAAAGGCTACTGGAAAATGCCCGAAGAAACCAGAAGGGTACTCAGAAATGGCTGGCTCTATACAGGCGATATTGCAAGAATGGACAAGGATGGATACTTTTACATAGTTGACCGCAAAAAAGAGATGATCATCGCCTCCGGTTACAATATTTATCCACGGGAGATCGAAGAGGTCCTTTACAGACATCCAAAGATAAAAGAAGCCGCTGTTGTCGGTGTCCCCTCCGGTTATAGAGGGGAAACAGTTAAAGCTTACATCGTCCTGAAAGAAGGTGAAACGGCCACTGAAGAAGAAATAAAGGCTTACTGCCGGGAAAATCTTGCCCGTTACAAGGTCCCGGAGATTATCGAATTCCGCAAAGAGCTGCCAAAATCAGCTGTTGGGAAGATTTTAAAAAGAGTACTTCTTGAAGAAGAGAAGAAAAAAGCGAGGTGAATCATGGGTAAAGAAGTCGTAATTGTCGGTGGTGTACGCACCCCGGTTGGTCTATTCGGCGGTGCTTTAAAAAACTTCACGCCCGATAAACTCCTTGAAATTGTTTTCAAAGAAACAATAAACAGGACCGGAATAGATCCAGAGAAAATAGACGGCGCCATTGCCGGATGCATAGGAATGCCGTCAAATGCGCCCAACGTAACCCGTGTTGCCGCCCTGAGAGCTGGACTGAAGCCTGAAGCTCCTGCCTATACGGTCCAGAGAAACTGTTCGTCTGGAATTCTTTCCATTACCACTGCTTATCAGGCTATTCAGGCTGGCGACGGCGAGATATTCCTCGTTGGTGGCACCGAAAGCATGTCCACAAGCCCCTATGTGATGTGGAAAGCAAGATGGGGTTACCGACTGAGACACGGCAAATTGATTGACGGATTATGGGAAGGTTTAACTGATCCGGTCGTTGACCAGATCATGGGAAGAACAGCTGAGAATGTGGCTGAAAAATGGGGGATCACCCGCGAAGAACAGGACAAATTCGCGCTCTGGTCTCATCAAAAAGCCCTGAAAGCACAGGCTGAAGGCAGATTCAAGGATCAGATTGTCCCTATTGAAGTCAATGGTAGAGTTGTCGACAAAGACGAAGGTCCAAATCCCAATCTAACTCTCCAGATACTGGCTCTCTATCCAACAATATTCAAGGAAAACGGAACAGTCACACCGGGAAATGCATGTCCTCTGAACGACGGTGCAGCCTCGATGCTCGTTATGACAAAGGAAAAGGCTGATGAGCTCGGACTTGAGCCCGAAGCTTACATCGTGGGCTATGCCTATGCAGCCCTTGATCCAGCCTACATGGGTGAAGGCCCAATTTATGCTGTCCCCAAAGCTTTTGAGAAAACCGGACTGACAATGGATGATATTGACTTCGTCGAGCTTAACGAGGCATTTGCCGCACAGTCAATTCCGTGTATGCGCGCCCTCGAAATTCCAGAAGAAAAACTGAATGTCTGGGGCGGCGCCATCGCACTTGGTCATCCCGTGGGTGCTACTGGTGCTATACTGACCGTGAAGCTCATACACATTCTCAAACAGCTTAATGGAAGATACGGACTCGTTACCATGTGTGTTGGTGGTGGTCAGGGCGGTGCCCTCATCATTGAGAGGAGGAGTTAATTATGAAATTCGCAATTTTTGGCACTGCAAGGACTCCCATTGGCTCCTTTGGTGGAGCTTTCAGAGATGTCAGAGCACAGTTCCTCTTTAAAGACGCCATTAAAGCCTCCTACGAGAGGTCCGGCCTTGATGATTACAAACACATCTACGATTGTGTAGGTGGCAACGCTGTTCAACCTTCTGACTGCGCCAATATCACGAGAGTTTCCATCCTGCTTGCAGGATTCCCGAATGAAATACCTGCCTACACGGTCATGGCAAATGATGTATCCTCACTGTTTGCCTTGACAAGCGCCATACAGGCGATGATCACCGGAGAAGGCAAACTCTATCTTGTCGGTGGCACTGAAAGCGCATCAACAGCCCCCTATATTGTCAGAGGCGCAAGATGGGGCTTCAGATTTAACCACGGAACAGTAAACGACATGCTTGCAGAACTCCGGGTTGATGCCAATCAGAACAAATGGTACTGCGAGCTCGTCGGTAATGTGCTCAAAAACAAATACGGCATCACTCGCGAGGAGATGGATCGCTTCGCCGCTCTGAGCCACAAAAAAGCATTTAGAGCACAGAGGGAGCAGAAGTTCAAAGACCAGATAGTTCCTGTAACCGTGAAAAAGAAGGCAGCAGGCAAAGAAGTTGTGCCTGAAATCGTCTCCGAGGACGAGGGCATAAATCCCGTTATGTCCCCCAAAAAAGCGGCAAAAGCCGAGCCCTACTTTGAAGGTCTTGATCTCACAGAAGTCAACACATACCGCAACGCAGACGGAGCAGCAAGCTTCTTTGTTGCAACAGAAGATATGGTCAAGAGCCTCGGTATCACACCTGAAGCTTATGTCCTGAGCTACGGAATTTCAGGTGTTCATCCTGACGATCCAGTTGCAGCCCTGTTTGACTCAATGAAAAAAGCACTGGAAAAAGCTGGAGTAAAAGCAGATGACATCGAGATTTTCGAACTTGACGAAACCTTTGCCGGCACAACGATAGCGGCGATGAAAGAATTTGCCATACCGGAAGACAGGGTCAATGTCTGGGGTGGCGCTCTTGCACTCGGTCATCCCATAGGAGCACAGGGAGCAATTATGACTGTCAAGCTCGTTCACATATTGAAAACACTGGACAAAAAACTTGGCATGGTCGCACTCTCCTCAATGGGAGGCCAGGCAGTTTCTCTCGTAATTTCAAGGGATTGAAAACAAAAGGAGGAATGAGTTATGTATATTTACAAAGCAGCAGTAATTGGTGGAGGAGCCATGGGCTCCGGCATCGCTCAGGTAATCTCATACGCCGGAGTCCCGGTCGTTATAAAAGAGGTAAACGATGAACTCGCCCAGAAGGCTTACGAGCGAGTAAAGGCAATCTACCAGAGACGCGTTGACAAGGGCAAAATGACGCCGGAAGAGATGGAGAAGAAGATGGAGCTCGTCGAGGTTACTTCCAGCTACGAGGACCTCGAAGACGCTGACATCGTCATTGAGGCAGTTTACGAGAATCTGGAACTGAAGAAAAAGATCTTTGCCGAGCTGGACGAGCATGTGCAGCCCAGCGCAATTCTCGCGTCCAACACATCGGCTCTATCCATTACAGCCATTGCAAGTGCTACAAAAAGACCGGAAAAAGTTATCGGAATGCATTTCTTCAACCCTGCGCATGTCATGAAACTCGTGGAGGTTATTCCCGGGCTCGCCACATCTGATGAGACCACCGATGATGTCGTTACATTCTCGGAAACACTTCGGAAAATCCCGATAATCGTGCGTGAATGCCCCGGATTCCTGGTCAATAGAGTCCTCATGGCTTACATGAACGAAGCAGCATTTGCACTTCAGGAAGGCGCAGCCACAATGGAAGAAATTGACAAAGCCGCTGTTGAGTTCGGATGGCCCATGGGTCCATTCACTCTCATTGACATGCTCGGAATTGATGTGGCGTACGAGGTCGCTGAGATTCTTTACGACGGATATGGCGAGAGGATGAAACCCGCATTGATCCTTCAGAAAATGGTGGAAAGAAAAAGGTTTGGACAGAAGTCCGGCGCAGGATTCTATGTCTATGACCAGAGCAAGGAATACGAACCTATAGAGAAGATCATCGAGGAAGTGCAGAAGGAGACCGGAGTCAAGGGAACGAAATTCTCCATGGACAGACTTATGTATGCAATGATAAACGAGGCTGTGCTTGCATTTCAGGAGAATGTGGCAACAGCAGCGGACATAGACATGGGAACACTTGCCGGTCTCGGATTTCCGCAGGACAAGGGAGGCGGACCACTTCACTATGCGGACAAGATTGGAATTGATGTAGTACTTGAGGGATTGAAGAAATTTACAGAGGAGCTTGGACCAAGGTTCTGGCCAGCGTATCATCTGAAGAAGATGGTAGCAGCTGGCTGGCTTGGAGAGAAGACGAAGAAGGGATTTTTTGATTATGCGTGAGGGTTGCGGCGGCGCCTCTGGCGCCGCCGCAACACACAAAAAAAACAAAAAGGAGGTTTTGAAATGGCTGAAAGACAATACATCAAACTCAATGTAGATGATGACGGCGTTGCCGTTCTCACCATTGATCATCCACCTGTTAATGCCCTTTCATCTGCGGTCCTCAAAGAGTTATCAGAGACTCTTGACGAAATAAAGGAGGACCCAAAGGTTAAAGTCGTGGTCATAGCGGGAGCCGGCAGCTTCGCCTTTATCGCCGGCGCTGACATCAACGAAATTATGCAGATCTCTGATAAAGACACAGGTTATAAGCTCGCAAGAATGGGTCAGGAGATCATCACAAAGCTCGAAAGACTTGGAAAACCCACAATCGCTGCAATTCACTCACACTGCCTCGGTGGTGGCCTTGAGCTCGCAATGGCGTGTCACATGAGAATTGCTGGTGATCGCGCCAAACTCGGACAGCCTGAGATCAATCTCGGAATAATGCCCGGCTTCGGCGGCACTCAGAGACTTCCAAGAATCGTTGGAAAAGCAAAAGCCATCGAGATGATCCTTACAGGTGACAATATCACCGCCCAGGAGGCTTACAGAATTGGCCTTGTTAACAAAGTCGTACCTCAGAGTGATGTACTCAAGGCAGCCAAAGACCTTGCAAGAAGAATTGCGAGAAAGGGCCAGATCGCGGTCAGGCACTCTCTCAAGGCGATTCTTGAAGGATATGAGATGCCTCTCGACGAGGCTCTCGACTTTGAGGCAAAACTCTTCGGTGAGCTCTGCGAGACCGAGGACATGAAAGAGGGTCTCAGGGCATTCAAAGAGAAGAGACAGCCTCAGTTTAAAGACAGATAGGAGGAAAAAGATGGATTTCACCTTACCTGAAGAATTAAATCTCCTGCGGGATATGGTGCGGGATTTTGCCCGCAATGAGATCGCCCCGCGGGTGGAAGAAATGGAGGAAAAAGAGGAGATTCCCAAAGATCTGATCGATCAGATGGCTGAGCTCGGCTTCTTCGGTATCATGTTTCCCGAAGAATACGGTGGCACAGGAATGGGTAAACTCGGCTACTGCATCATGCAGGAAGAGATCTCACGGGTTCATGCCTCCACATCGGTCCTGATCGGTGCAAGCGAGGGACTCGCCGGTGGCGCCCTCATGCTCGATGGTACAGAGGAACAGAAAAAGAAATACCTGAAGGGAATTGCAGAGGGCAAACTCATTGGAGCCTATGCGTTAACTGAACCCAATGCCGGTTCCGACGCCGGTTCAATCCAGACAACAGCTGTCAAGGATGGCAACGAATGGGTCATAAATGGACGCAAGATATTCATAACCAACGGCGGGATCGCCGACATCGTTATCGTCTATGCAGTAACTGACAAGAGTCTTGGACCCAAAGGCGGAATAACCGCCTTCATAGTCGAGACGGACTGGAATGGCTTCAGCGTTGGCAAAATTGAGAATAAGATGGGAATCAGGGCAACCAACACTGCTGAATTGATTTTCGAGGATCTAAGGGTGCCCGACGAGAATGTTCTCGGTCAGGTTGGTATAGGATTCAAAAATGCGCTCACGACACTGGATTACGGTAGATTGACTCTCGCGTGCGGATGTCTGGGTGCTGCAAAAGAAGCACTCGACATGGCTCTCAAATACGCCCAGGAGAGACATCAGTTTGGTAAGCCGATAGCCAGTTTCCAGACCATCCAGAATTACCTTGCTGAAATGGCAATTGATGTCTTTGCAATTGAATCCATGACCTACAGGGTTGCCTGGATGGCGGATCAGAATATGGATATAATCAGGGAAGCCTCGATTGTGAAAAACTTCGCTTCCGAGGTTTCAGACAGGGTGATCGATAAGGCACTTCAGATTCACGGCGGATACGGTTACATAAAGGACTTCCCCATCGAGAGGATGTACAGGGACTCAAGGATAAACAGGATATTTGAGGGAACGAACGAGATTCAGAAGTACATTATCTACAAGACACTGGAGAGGAAGGGGCGGTTTTAGATCCTCTTGACAGACCTCCTTTGTGTTTGTGGATGGGGCGGCGCCTTCGGCGCCGCCCCATCCCTTTATCTCCAAAAAACGGAACTATCCAAAAATACTCAAAAACCGGCTAATGCCTCATCAATTTTTCAATTACCTGCATTGCTTTATTTCGAATAAAACCAAAAATTCAAGTTCGTTGTTTTTCTTGATACTTTGTTACCTCGCCAATAAAATTTAGCAAGCTTTAAAACGGAGGATAATACATGAATCCTGGTTTCAAAGATGTTTTAATTATCGGTGTGAAAATCGGAATAGTTATAGGCGGAATGCTCGGAGTTGTGGCATATTTGACATTGATGGAGAGAAAGGTTGTGGCTTACATCCAGGAAAGACTTGGGCCCAACAGGGTGGGTCCCTGGGGGCTTTTGCAGCCAATTGCCGACGGTATTAAGCTCTTTTTCAAGGAAGATGTGATACCAGCGCATGTAGATAAACTGCTCTACCTTGTTGCTCCTGTTATAGTGATGACCATGGCGGTCATGCCTTTTGTTATTATTCCGTTCTCCAAAAGTTTTTATCTTGCGGACATAAATGTGGGCATACTGCTTCTGCTGGCTATTTCGGGAATAAATACCTATGGTGTCTTGCTTGCCGGTATTTCCTCCAATTCAAAGTACTCCTTGATCGGAGGTCTCAGGGTGGCAAGTCAGCTTATAAGTTATGAAGTTGCCCTTGCGCTTGCGTTTGTGGGAGTTGTGCTCTGGAACGGTTCCATGTCGCTTGTAAAGATTGTAGAGGCTCAGGGGGTCGTCTGGAACATAGTGCCACAAATCATTGGATTTGTTGTTTTCTTCATTGCGGCTCTTGCTGAGTTGAACAGAATACCTTTTGACTTACCGGAAGCTGAGGCTGAGCTCGTTGCAGGGTATCATACAGAATACAGTTCCATGAAGTTCGCCCTGTTCTATCTTGGTGAATATGCGAATTTGACAGCAATGAGTGCGATTATAACCACACTGTATCTCGGTGGCTGGCAGGGACCTGTTTTGCCCGGTTTTCTCTGGTTTGCCATCAAAACTTTTGTCGTACTTTTTGTATTCATGTGGATCAGGTGGACATATCCTCGTTTCAGATTTGACCAGCTTATTGGTGTGGGATGGAAGGTTCTCGTTCCACTCGCGCTGCTTAACATTGCCGTCACGGCATTTTTGAGAATTTATTTTTAGGGAGGTATTATGAAAGTAATTTTTTACATTAACGCCTTTTTAAGTTTGATCTTTGCGCTTGGTGTTGTTCTTGGTAAAAATCCTCTGAGGAGCGCTCTCTCGCTTCTTCTGTTTTTCCTCACGGTCTCCCTTTACTTTTTCTTTGCCGGATCCGAGTATCTGGGATTTATTCAGATAGTTGTTTACGCAGGTGGAATAATTGTTCTCATTGTTTTTGTGATAATTGTGCTCGGGCTGAGGCGTGAAAGTCTCGACTTTGACATTTCAGCGAGGAGTTTTATCGGGATTATACTGACAGCTCTGTTTGCCCTTGGAGTGATCTATGGACTTGCCAGGACGGTGATCCACCTTGTGCCGAGGGCACCTTACTTTGATACGAGTGTTGCCGGGTTGGGAGATGCAATTTTCTCGCGGTTTCTCCTTCCTTTTGAGGTTGCTTCAATACTCTTGCTTGTCGGTGTAGTTCTTGCATTCTTTTTTGCGAAAAAGGAGGTTTAGATGCTGGGATTTGGTGATTATCTGCTTGTCAGTCTGGTTTTGTTCTTTGTAGGTGCAATTGGTGTGCTTTTCAGGCGGAACTTGCTGTACATTCTTATGAGCCTTGAGCTGATGCTGAACTCAATTAACATTGCGGTTATTGGACTTGCGCGATATTCCAATGACTCGAACGCTCAGGTTTTAATACTCTTTATACTTGTTGTTGCCGCTGTTGAAGTGGCTGTTGGACTCGGGATTGCAATTAACTTGATGAGGGTAAAAGGTACCGTTGATGTGGACGCATTTAAAGCTTTGAAGGGGTAGAGAGATGGAAACAATTCTGATTGTCACACTTTTTGTACCTTTGATCGGTGCAATTATAAATGGTGTATTTGGTTCTCCATTTAAGAGGCACGCCCACTGGGTTGCGGTTCCAGCAATTGGTATTTCCTGGCTTGGTGCACTCAGGTTGCTTAAGTTTGTAATGGATGGTGGAACTCTGAACATCAATCTCTGGCAGTGGATACCTGTCAAGGATTTCAATGTCCATTTCGGGCTGTATCTTGATCCTCTTTCAGCTGTAATGATAGCCACTGTTACGACGGTTTCATTCTTTATTCATGTCTATTCGATCGGATACATGCATGACGATCCGGGATACAGGAGATACTTTGCATATCTGAACCTGTTTGTGTTTTCCATGTTGATGCTCGTTCTTGCGAACAACTTTGTGCTTCTCTTTGTGGGCTGGGAGGCAGTTGGACTGTGTTCCTATCTTTTGATCGGTTTCTGGTACGAGAAAAAGAGTGCTTCAGATGCAGGGAAGAAGGCATTCATAGTCAACAGGATAGGAGATGCTGGTTTCATACTGGGAATTTTTACGATGTTCTTTGCCGTGGGATCAGTTGATTTTGCAACAGTTTTCGAGGCTGCACCTCATCTTGCGGCGGGTGTGATCGGAGCGATTACATTTTTCCTGTTTATGGGTGCAATTGGTAAATCGGCTCAGTTTCCGCTCTATGTCTGGTTGCCGGATGCAATGGAGGGTCCCACACCGGTTTCGGCATTAATACATGCAGCAACGATGGTAACTGCCGGTGTTTACATGGTTGCCAGATCAAGTGCCCTGTATTCTGCCCACGGCTCAGTTGCAAACCTTGTCGCAGGAATAGGAGCATTCACGGCAATTTTTGCCGCATCAATTGCCCTCGTAAATGATGATATAAAGAGGGTACTCGCCTACTCTACGATTTCCCAGCTCGGGTACATGTTTATCGGTGTCGGCGTGGGTGCCTATGCCACGGGGATTTTCCATCTTTACACCCACGCATTTTTCAAAGCCCTTTTGTTTCTTGCCGCAGGAAGTGTGATGCATGCACTCCACGGTGAGTTGAACATGCAAAAAATGGGCGGACTATTCAAAAAGATGCCCCATACTGGCATTACTTTCATTATTGGATCTCTCGCGCTTGCCGGAATTCCGCCTTTTGCTGGATTTTTCTCAAAAGACGCTATTCTTAAGGAGGCTCTTTTGAAGGGGCATACAACCATCTGGTGGATCGGGACAATAACAGCGTTTATGACTGCTTTTTACATGTTTAGATTAATCTTTATGGTATTTTTCGGTAATCCGCGGGATAGAGAGCTTTACGAACATGCACATGAATCTCCGGCAGTGATGACTATCCCTCTCTGGGTACTTGCATTGGGTTCCATTGTCGTTGGCTGGGTCGGAATTGGTGAGCACAACAGCCCGTTTTTTAAATTCCTTGCTCCTTCACTTCACTATGCTGAGCACTTTGCTGAGATAGAGCCTGCGGCCTGGCAGGAGTGGTTGCCCCTTGTTTTTGGTGTCCTCGGTATACTGCTCGCCTGGTCCATGTACATAAAAAATCTTCCTTCTCCTGTTAAAATGGCACAGAGCTTCAAAACCCTTTATAAACTGCTCAAAGGGAAATGGTATGTTGATGAAATTTACGATATCTTCATTGTGAAACCAATAAGATTAACTGCAAAGATTCTTTTCATTGTGGTTGACAGAATACTGATTGACGGAAGTGTCAATGGAGTTGCCTGGGTGAACAGGGTTTTTGGGTCCATGCTGAACAGGTTCCAGACCGGTGCGGTAAAAACCTACATGGTGTGGATTGTCTTTGCAGCAACATTAATTCTCTGGTTACAACTTTTAAAATAGGAGGAATGTGAATGAAACTGGATTTACTCAGTCTTGTTATAGTCTTTCCGTTAATCGGTGCTATCCCCGTGTTCTTTATGAGCTCGAAAAACAGAAAGATGCTCTTTGACTATACACTTCTGGTCACTTTACTTGAATTTCTTTTTTCCCTGTTTTTGCTAAAAGGGTTTAAGTTTGGTCTTTATGGCTTTCAATACGAAAGGATTTATGCGTGGATTCCGTCCATTGGTGCTTCCTTCCACATCGGTATTGACGGAATGAGTCTGATTTTGATACTCCTGACGACCTTTTTAACTGCATTGGGAATTCTTTCTTCGTACAACTACATCACCCACAAGGCAAAGGAATATGTTATTGTGATGCTTCTAATGGAGACGGGGATGATCGGTGTGTTCGCGTCGCTGGATCTGCTGCTCTTTTACCTTTTCTGGGAACTAATGTTAATTCCAATGTACTTTTTGATTGGGATCTGGGGCCATGAACGACGCGTTTATGCGGCTTTTAAATTCGTTATCTATACAATGGCGGGTAGTGCTCTCCTGATTACCGGGATCCTCGTTCTCTATTTCTACAACCACAGTGTAACCGGAACATACACATTTGATCTTCTGAAGCTTTACAGGCTAAATGTACCTTTTGACCTCGCCAAAAAACTGTTTCTTGCTTTTGCAGTGGCCTTTGCAATAAAGGTCCCGATATTTCCATTCCACACATGGCTTCCGGACGCCCATGTGGAGGCACCTACAGCAGGGTCTGTGCTTCTCGCTGGAGTCCTCCTGAAAATGGGGATCTATGGATTCCTGAGATTTGCATTTCCACTGTTCCCGCAGGCTGCCCTTCATTATTCTCCACTCTTCATGGCACTCGGAATTATTGGGATTCTGTACGGAGCGTTTATGTCCTGGGTACAGAAAGATTTGAAAAAGCTCGTAGCATACTCATCAGTCGCGCATCTCGGTTTCATTGTTCTTGGGATATTCACATTTACGCTCTACGGAACTCAGGGAGCTGTCATTCAGATGGTCAATCACGGCCTCTCAACTGGAGCTCTGTTCTTTATTGTTGGAATGCTGTATGAAAGAAGGCACACCAGGTTGATTGAAGAATTCGGTGGTCTTGCAAGAGTTATGCCTGTTTTCTCTGTGATCTTTGGAATAGTTATGCTGTCTTCAATAGGACTGCCGGGATTAAATGGATTTATTGGAGAATTTCTCGTTATGCTTGGAGCTTTCAAGGTCTCAAAAACAGCCGCATTCTTTGCCGTTATTGGAATAATTTTTGCAGCTGTTTACATGCTATCAATGTTTCAGAGGGTTGTCTTCCTCAAAGTCAAGGAGAAAAACCTCACTCTGCCTGATCTATCTCTCAGGGAATTTTTCGTGCTTGCCCCTATACTTGTGTTTATATTCTGGATTGGCGTATATCCAAAGCCCTATCTCAAAATGACGGAGCCGTCATCCAGTGCCGTGATCTATCAGATAAAAAGCGTGGAAGGTGCAATCGGGGATGCAAGTCCCCGGATTGACTTAACCCTCAAAAATTCAGGGAGGAAATCGAGATGAACGCTCACATACTTTTGCCAGAGATTATTCTTTCAATAACTGCGGCACTTGTTCTCATAATCGAGTTCCTGACACCGAGAAGGCTTCAATTTATCGGAACAGTTACAATACTTGGGCTTTTACTCGCTCTATTCTACGATCTTTCAATGTTTAGAAGCTCTGGCATTGGATTTTTCGGAATGGTCAAAGTCGGTCCATTTGACAGAATGTTTGACATCATATTCTTTGTCGGAGCGATTCTTTTGATAATTTTATCTTTTGATTATTTTGTTGAGATTTCAGGAGAGTTCTACTTTTTCCTGATCACATCCCTGATAGGGATGATGTTGCTTGCAAAATCATCTGACCTTTTCATGTTGTTCCTGTCGCTTGAAACTCTGAGCTTTTCACTTCTTGGCATGATTGGCATTCTAAAAACCAAGGAGCCTATTGCTGAGGCTGTTCTGAAATATTTTGTGCTGGCAGCGTTCTCCTCTGCATTTTTCCTCTTTGGTATTGTTTTGACCTATGTTATCTTTCAGACGACGAATATATCGGAGATTTCAAACAAACTGTTTGCTGCCGGACTTGCGGGATTGAAGCCGGGTATAATCGTAACTCTTGTTCTATTGCTTATTGGGCTTGCGTTCAAAGTAGCGGCAATACCATTCCACATGTGGACACCTGATGTTTATGAGGGTGCACCCGCACCAGTGGTGGCATTTATTTCCGCAGGTCCAAAAGCTGCCGGATTTGCAATCATCCTCAGAATTCTTTTGAGTGGTTATCAGGCTCATCCTGAGCTGTGGAGCGGAATAGTTAAGTATCTTGCTGTACTCACGATGTTCTGGGGTAATCTCGCTGCGCTAAAGACCAGAAATCTAAAAAGAATGCTGGCATATTCAACAATTGCACACGCAGGTTATGTCCTTGTTGCCATTGTATCGGCAAATCAGGAAGCTTATGCAGCCATCGTGTTTTACATGCTTTCATATACCTTTATGGTCTTTGGTGCATTTGCAATTATTTCTATGCTTGGAGACTCACACTCCAATCTCGATGACTATGCTGGGCTTTCGAGAACATCACCTCTCCTTGCATTCATGATGGCAATTTTCATGATTTCAATGACCGGTATCCCGACAACTTCTGGTTTTATTTCGAAATTTTATGTTTTCATGTCAGCTGCAAAAAGCAACCACATCTGGCTCGTGATCTTTGGTTTCATCAACGGGGCAATTTCGGCCTACTATTATCTGAGAGTTGTTGTTTACATGTATATGATGGATGCCAAAGTGGAATACACAGTGCCCTATTTTCCGTTTCTCAGGTCCGTGATGTGGATTGCTGTCATTTTCATCTTCTATCTCGGGCTGTTTCCTCAAAAGATTTTTGAAGTCATAATATCGACACTGTAAAGATTTTTTGAAATTGGAGGGGAAAATTCCAAGAAATGGAGGAGATCCAATGAATGTGCCTCTTTTTACACTGAATAGACAGCACGAAGAGCTCATGGATGAGCTCATGAAAGCAACCGAGGAGGTCATCCGGTCAGGCAAGTTTATCCTGGGACCGTGGGTTGCCGAATTTGAAGAAAAAGTTGCCCAATACCTCGGCGTGAAGTATGCAGTCGGGGTAGGTAATGGAACTGATGCAATTAGCATTGCTCTTTCTGCAATTGAGATCAAGCCAGGAGATGAGGTCATAACAACCCCGTTTACATTTGTCGCAACAGCAGAGACAATCGCTATGCTCGGTGCAAAGCCTGTATTTGTCGATATTGAACCCGATACTTTCAACATTAATCCGGATCTGATTGAAGAAAAGATAACTGATAAGACAAAAGCCATTATACCTGTTCACCTTTATGGTCAGGCAGCTGAGATGGACAAAATACTCGAAGTCGCCAGAAGGCACGGCCTGTATGTAATTGAAGACACAGCACAGGGTATAGGCGCCACTTACAAAGGCAAAAAACTTGGCACCATAGCTGACATCGGTACATTTAGTTTCTTTCCCACAAAAAATCTTGGTGCTCTCGGTGACGCTGGCCTCGTTGTAACCAACAATGAAGAAATATACAAAAAGGTGAAAAGCCTTCGTGTACACGGCTCACCCAGAAAGTACTACCACGAGTACCTGGGCTACAACTCCCGACTCGACACAATTCAGGCCGCCTATCTCCTCGTCAAATTGCCACATACAGATAGATGGAACAAAAGGCGCAGAGAAATCGCAAACTTTTACAATGAAAATCTAAAGGACATCGTTCGTGTCCCGATTGAGAGGAACGGGAATTACCACATTTATCATCAGTACAGCATAAGGACAGATAGAAGGGATGATCTTAAAAACTATCTGAACGAGAATGGTATTGGAACGGCTATACATTATCCGATTCCGCTCCACCTTCAACCTGCGTTCTCCTATCTCGGATACAGAGAAGGAGATTTTCCAGAGGCAGAAAAGGCGGCAAAAGAAGTACTTTCTCTTCCAGTATTCCCGGAACTTACCGAAGAAGAAAAAACTTATGTTGTAGAAAAAATCAGGGAGTTTTTTGAAAAAAGCTGAAAATCAACCACACAAAAGTTCTATAGCCTGGATAGAAAAAACAACATAGAGCTATTACCTGATTTTTTCTCACACAGGGATATATCCGCAGATTGAGCAGGTGGAATCTGTATTCTTTTAGGCGAAAAGCTCATTGATTGGTCAAATCATTTTCAAATGAAAAACCATTCTCAAATATGTCGAGGCATGCATCTACAACATCGGGATCGTAGAGGATTCCTTTCTGACTTTCAATTTCCTCAAGAGCTCGGTCAATTCCAAGTGCTGCCCTGTACGGCCTGTGTGAACTGATAGCCTCCACGACATCAGCCACTGCAAGAATCCTCGCCTCTATCATGATTTCATCACCTTTAAGCCCGTCAGGATATCCAGAACCGTTGATTCTTTCATGGTGCTGCAAAACTATCCGGGCTATGGGCCAGGGAAAATCAACTTTTTTCAGTATTTCGTATCCAACAACAGGATGCTCTTTCACGAGCATGTACTCAATATCTGTCAGAGAGGTTGGTTTTGTCAAAATGTCTGATGGTATTGCAATTTTTCCTATGTCATGGAGCAGACCGGCAATTTTAATTGCTCTAACCCTGTCTTCAAGCCGCATCCTCATTGCTATCTCCATTGCCAGTTTCGTAACTCTTCTCTGATGTCCTGCTGTGTATGGATCGCGGACTTCAACCGTTGTACTGAGAGCCATTACCGTAGAATCAAAAAGTTTCTCCATTCTCTTAAGACTCTCACGCAGCGAAGTCTCCAGATTCTTTAACTCAGTGATGTCCTGAATGCTTCCCTCTATAAAAATCCTGCCATCTTTCTCTTCCCTTAACCGCGCTGTGTCTCTAATCCAGACAACTGAACCATCTTTCCTTTTCAATCTCAATTCTCTCTCAACATATTTCCTCGTCAAAATTTCCCTTAACCATACTTCCCTCTCCTCAGGATCAACATAAAGATCCCTTACATTTTTTCTCTTGAGCTCGTCAACGGAATAACCAAGAATTTCGCTGGATCTTGGATTGAAATTTACAATTCTGCCATCAGGTGTTGTAGTGTACAGACCCACAGGAACATTGTGAAAGAGGGATCTAAATCTGGACTCCGACCTTTCAAGCTCGAGATAAGCCTTTTTAAGATCAGTTATCTCCCTGACTACCAGAACCACACCTTTAAATCTATTTTCAATGGTAACCGGAGCCTGCTTGATGTGGAAGGATCTCACACCTGTAGAGAACGAAAAATCAAGCTCGTACTCTGCAACTCTGCCTTTTTCGTTTTCTTTAAAAGCTTCAAGATACTTTCTCGCCAGATCTTCAGGCAGTACATCCTCGATCTTCTTTCCAATAAGTTTTTCAGGATTGAAGTCAGTTAAACTCTCAGGGTTATTTGAAAATATTACCTCTCTTTTCTCATTAACGAGGAAAACATAGTCACCAACTGAATTCAGGAATACCTTGAGAAGTGACTCGATCTCCCGAAATCGTTCCTCATCATGATTTTCCACAAGATAACCTGTTACAGCATAACCACCATCTTTTCTGATCTTTTTCGTGAAGATTCTAACGGAAAAGATCTCGCCATTTTTCTTTATAGCTTTAATCGTACAACTCTGAAACTTTTCAAAATGGTGTTTGATAGATTCCAGAATGGACTTCCTGAAATCTGGATGTATCAGGCTAAAGAAGTCAACTTTTTTAAGAAGTTCGTCAACCCTGTATCCAAAGAGTTTGGAAAATGAAGAATTTACATAAGTGAACTTTCCATTTTCAATCCGAAAGACTCCGAGGTCGGTGTTTTCTGCAAGACAAATCAATGCCTCGCCTAAATTTTCATAATCTTTACTCACTGCTTTTACTCCCGGGAAAACTCCCTCTTATAAACTCTCCCGGAAACTCCATAACATGAACTCTCAGGGATACTCTAATGATACCCTTTTTCGGTGTTTAAGGCAAGCAAACAGGTTAACTTATAACAAACATGGGGCATTCAAAATTTGTTCGGATTGAGAAACTAAGGGTAGTGCAACTATTTCTAAACACAACCTGAAAAATAATATCACCATAAAAGTTGACAAAATTAATCAGTTATTTGAAATATTCGCAAATTGACATTCAATTGAACCGTGTTTATAATTTCAAAAATTTTATTTTTCTGATGATATTTCAAGTATGGTGATATTTTTAAAAAGGAGGTAAGTTATGCACAACAAGTATAAGCTCCTCTTGTACAGCATTCTGGCTATTTTCGCCTTTGCTTCCTCGCTGAATGCTGTACCCTCAAAGTGTGAGAGCTGCCACAAAAAAATAACACCGGGTATCGTAGAAGACTTTAACAGAAGTAAAATGGCAGAATCTCTCACCTGCGCCGACTGTCACGGTGAAAAACACACAACAATGACAGACTATAAAGAAGCTGAGCTCCCGACCATAACAACTTGTAAAAAATGCCACGAAGAGCAGGTTGAACAATACATGTCAGGAAAACATTCCCTCGGTCTTTTACCTGTTATCTCACTTCCTCACTTCTCCCACGCTCAGCCAACAGCCTTCATTGCAGGACAGAAAGGGTGTAATGGTTGTCATAACCTTGGAATAACTGACGAACATGTGAGACAGTCCGAATATAGAAAATACTATAAGTACGGGATGGATTGTCAGAACTGCCATACCAGACACGCCTTCTCACTCAAAGAGGCAAGAAGACCAGAAGCATGTAACAGTTGCCACACTGGCTTTGACCACGCACAGTGGGAAATGTGGTATCATTCCAAACACGGAGCAGCCTATATGACAGACCCTGAGGCTCACAGAGGCCCAACCTGCCAGGATTGCCATATGGAAAATGGAAACCATAGAGTTATGACATCATGGGGCTTCCTCGCCCTGAGACTTCCAGAAGAGGACAAAGAATGGCTCGGCTACAGGGTTACAATTCTTAAAGCCCTCGGTGTTCTTGACGACAAAGGCAACCCCACACCAAGACTTGAACTTGTCAAAAAGGCAAAGATAGCAAGACTCACAAAGGAAGAATGGGTGAAAGAAAGAGAAAGAATGGTTAAAGTCTGCAAAAAGTGCCATTCAGAAACCTTCGCAAGGCAAAATCTGGCAAATGCTGATAGCATGATAAAGGCAGCCGACAAGATCTTTGCCGCAGCAATCGAAACCGTGGCAGCACTCTATAGAGATGGTATTATCGAAAAGAAAACAAACGCAGCCACATGGCCATATCCAGATCTTCTTCAGTTTTATGAGGTCAAGACTCCAATCGAGCAGATCGTTTATATGATGTTCATGGACTACAGAATGAAAACTTACCAGGCAGCATTCCATCTGATGCCCGACTATACCACATGGTACGGATACGCCGAGCTCAAAAAGGCACTGGTTGAGGTGAACCATCTCGCGAAACAGATGAGAGAGGAACATAAGAAGAAGTAGGGAAAGGGAATATTTAGATTTTGGGGGGCGGCCGCTTCGCGGCCGCCCCCTTTTGTTTTAATTATTGAAGAAACCACCCAAATCTTTAGTGCTACATTTCATTGACCATCTCGGGCGGTATGTGTTTGAAAATTTGATTTTAAATCTAAATGCAAACCTTTAAGATCTTCTCCCCTGCGATACAACGGACCGTGCTTATTTATCATATTAACTCATCCTCCAAGCCATAATCTTTTAAATTGACGAATGATTTCCATCGTACAGAACCAACTGTCCACTCTCCCTCCGCTGGAGGGAGTTGAAAGTTTAATCCCGGAGAGATATAATATTAAAAGCTAAAGGTTCCCCGGTAGCTCAACAGGTAGAGCACCTGGCTGTTAACCCGGGGGTTGGGGGTTCGAAACCCTCCCGGGGAGCCATTTTAATGGCTGTTTCAAACTCTTTCAAAGTGTCCTTTCGACTTATCTGCACAAAGGAGAAAATAGGAAAAATAAACTTCTCTCTTTCTCCTATTCTGGATTGAAAATAATGAGACCCATCCACACCTTCTCTGGAAGGAAAAGATTTTCTCTTTTTCCAGCATCCGGTGATTTCATTTTTCAGGATTTGGTCTAACTTT
>CAZNDM010000065.1:0-38880 GCA_964571845.1 uncultured bacterium
TGCAATTTTTTTAATCCAATAACTTAATGCAGGATAAATACCTGTTTCTTTCCCTCAGTGCGTTGGCATTGAGTGGTGGGGGATCATCAAACTCTCCACAGCAGTGCATTGGCGCTGGACAGGGGATTAATTTCCCATTTAAACCCCTCCCCCACAGTGCGTTTAGCACTGTGGGGGAGGATTGAGGAGGGGGCAAACGAGCCGAGCTGACAGAGAATAACAAGTAGTGCTTTTATTACCCTCCCCTTAATCCCCTCCCACTCCGTGGGAGGGGTGTTTGTAGGATACTCCTTCCGCAAGCGGGAGGGGAGGTGGGGGTGAGACCTCTCGCATGGCGGGAGGGGAGATGTGGGAGAAACCTCCCGCAAAGCAGGATAGTTGTGGAAAGCCCCTTTCCGCTACGGGGAAGGGGAGGCATGGTTTGATCTCTCCCGCAGTGTGGAAGGAGAGACTGTGGGTTGAGTCATCCCACAATGTGAGAGGGAAGTTAATGGGTGAATTCTATACCTTCGCTGGAGGGGAGACGATTGATGATTCTCTCCCACAAAATGAGATTTTGCAGACATGAGAGGGAGATAAAGAGATTTTTTTCGCAGAGTAAAGGTGAAGTAACTACTGGAAAAATATTTTTCGAACACACCAAAAAGGGCAATTGACAGTAAATGATTTTGATGTGAAAATTGGGAGATGTCAGGAAAACTTTTTGTTGTTGCGACGCCGATAGGAAATATCAAAGACATCACATTCAGGGCGGTTGAGGTTCTAAAAGAAGTTGACCTCATCCTCTGCGAAGACACCCGGAGAACAAAGCAGCTGTTGAGTCATTACGGGATAAAAAACGAGCTTATTTCTTACAACGAACATAATGAAGCGGAGAGAATACCGGCAGTTTTAAATTGGCTTGGAGAGGGCAGGGAGATAGCCCTTGTTTCAGATGCGGGCACGCCGGGTATCTCTGATCCCGGCTACAGACTCATAAGAGAGGCTCGTCTGAATGGTTTTGATGTGGTTTCTGTCCCCGGTCCTTCTGCGATAATTGCTGCACTTTCCATTTCAGGTCTTCCGACAGATAGATTTGTTTTTGAAGGGTTTCTGCCACGCAAGAAAGGGAAGAGGTTTAAACGGCTTGAATTTTTGAAAAACGAAGATCGAACGATTATAATTTATGAGTCGGTTCATCGAATAGAAAGGACCCTCCAGGAGATTTTAGAGGTCATTGGTGACCGGGAAGTTGCAGTGTGCAGGGAATTGACGAAAGTATTTGAAGAGGTTAAATTTGGACTGTTGAGTAAGATTCTCAGTGAAGGGATAACAAAAAAAGGTGAGTTTGTCATCGTCTTGAAGGGTAAAGATGAGTCTTGAGGTATTAAAGAAAAAGGGGAAAGCCTCACTCAGGCCATTCGTAATTTTAATGATCAAGCTGGGTATATCTGCAGATGTCTTGAGTATAACCGGTTTTCTCGTCACGATACTGATAGGATACTTTTTTGCAAAGGGTAACTTTTTGCTCGGTGGAATATTCATACTCATTTCGGGCTTGTTTGACGCCATTGATGGGGAAGTAGCGAGAGCTACAGGAAAGAGCTCCAAGAAAGGTGCGTTACTTGATTCGAGCATTGACCGGGCATCTGAGTTTTTTATCTTCGGTGGTCTGCTGTTTTATTTCCGATACGACAGTTTTGCCTTTGTAGTTATCTATCTCTCTCTTGTATTTTCTATTCTCGTAAGTTACATGAGGGCGAGGGGTGAGGGTCTGGGATATTCTGCCAAATCGGGCTTGATGGATCGTTCAGGACGGATGATATATTTATTCCTTGCGTCCCTTTTTGGGGAAAGGTTGTTTGTCCCGTTGATGACAGCCTTTATGGCATTGACATTTCTGACAGTCATCCAGAGATGGCTGATTTTGAGAAAAATTCTATCTGAAAAATAAGGAGGTAAGAAATGGGAGAAATCAGAGTTGCGATTATCGGTGTTGGTAATTGCGCATCAAGTCTTGTGCAGGGTGTTTATTATTACAGGAATGCTGCCCCGGACGATTTTATTCCGGGGATAATGCATGTGGTTTTTGGTGGCTATCACATAAGCGACATCAAGTTCTGCTGCGCCTTTGACATCAACAAGACGAAGGTGGGAAAGGATCTTGCTGAGGCGATATTTGCTTATCCGAACAACACATACAAGTTTACGGATGTGCCCAAGCTCGGCGTGAAAGTGTACCGCGGCATGACCCACGATGGTATTGGCAAGTATCTTGAGGGGATTATCGAGAAGGCACCCGGACCAACAGACGATGTGGCAAAGATTCTGAGAGAGGAAGGAGCTGATGTGGTAATCAACTTCCTGCCAGTTGGATCCGAGGAAGCTACGAAATGGTATGTGGAGCAGACGCTTCAGGCAGGAGCTGCCTTTGTTAATGGAATCCCCGTATTTATAGCAAGCTCAGAATACTGGTCCAAGAGGTTCGAGGATGCAGGACTCCCGGTCCTTGGTGATGACATCAAATCTCAGGTGGGTGCCACAATTCTCCACAGAACCCTTGTTCAGCTCTTCCTCGACAGGGGTGTGAAACTCGAGAGGACCTCACAGCTTAATGTGGGTGGTAATACGGACTTTCTGAATATGCTTGAGAGGGAAAGACTTCATTCAAAGAAGATTTCCAAGACACAGGCAGTAACATCGCTTCTGCCCTATGACATAGGGGAAGAGAATGTGTACATCGGTCCGTCTGACTATGTAGCATGGCTCAAGGACAGGAAATGGGCGTACATGAGGCTTGAGGGACGGACATTTGGCGATGTGCCTCTCAATATAGAGCTGAAGCTTGAGGTCTGGGACTCTCCGAATTCAGCAGGTGTAATGATAGACGCCATCAGGGCGGCGAAGATTGCAAAGGATAGGGGCCTTAAAGGAGCGATTATAGAGCCATCAGCTTACTTCTTTAAATCGCCACCCAAGCAGATCCCTGATTTCCGTGCAAGGGAGCTGCTTGAGGAGTGGATTAAAAAGAACACAGAGGTTGAGGAATAATGGAGGTTGTGGTGGCGGCTCCTTTCGGAGCCGCCACCACAACCTTTTTATTTCCCCAAAATCTCAGCAAAAGATTAAAGACATCCATCAGGTTGTTAAAAAACCCCAGAAATAAAAATTCAAGTCATCTTTCCTCCTTAAAATTCCCAGAAATCCCATTCAGCATTGTTGAAATCTTACTGTGATATGAATCACAGGTCTTCTTTAGGATTGCATTGAGGAATAAAAATTTTTCGTCCCCTTATCGTGCGGTGTAAAACATAAATGGAGGTGTTTTTCAGGATATTTCTTTGCTCTGCATCTTTTGGGGAGAGGCTGGAATTGTCGAGGAGTTTCTATCACACAGAAGGAGTAAAAATATCGGTCAGTTTTCTATCTTCCCATTCATCCGGGGGTGGAAAAAAGGAAGTGGATTGATTAAAATAGAAAAACACCTGGTGGAGACCCACAGGATTGACATTAATGGGGGTTAACTATATATTAAATAGCCGGATGTAGGCCTGTAGCTCAATTTGGGAGAGCGTCGGATTCCAAATCCGATGGTTGGGGGTTCAAATCCCTCCAGGCCTGCTTGCAAATTTTTTATTGGAGGCAGAAAATGCGGATCAAAGTCACCTTAATGTGCACTGAATGTAAAAGACGGAATTATACGACCTATAAAAATAGAGATAAGAAAAATGTCAAGCTTGAATTGAGAAAATACTGTCCGCATTGCAGGCGTCATACAATCCACAGGGAGACCAAGTAATGATTGAAAAACTCATCAATTTTATTAGAGATTCGATCAATGAGGTAAAAAGGGTTACCTGGCCCACGAAGGAGCAGGTCATAGGTGGAACCCTTGCTGTAATCCTTGTCTCCTCTGTTCTCGTGATTTACATGTGGATTGCTGATCTTATTATTACCCGACTTCTCAGTCTGGTAATGAGGTGATTTTCAATGAAAGAAACTCCAAAGGAACAGCAGGAAAGTAAAAAGAAGTGGTTTGTCTTCTGGACCTTCTCCGGAAAAGAAAAGAAGGTTAAGAGATTGATTGAGAAGATAGTGGAAGAGGAGAATCTCAGGGGGAAGGTGGGAAGGATACTTATACCGACGAGGACGGTTCCCAAGCTGAGAGGTGGCAAAAGGAGAATTGAAGAAAAGCCACTTTTTAGAGGGTATATTCTGATAGAAATGGAGCCGGACCCGGATCTGATCAGTAAACTGACATCTTTTAGAACACTCAGGGCACTTATTGCTCATGATACATTGATTACCCTTTCTCAGGAGGAGGTTGACAGAATACTTGAGACAGTTGAGAAAGAAAAGGAGAAGAAGGATAAGGAAATACCGTTTCTTAAAGGAGAGACGGTCAGGGTGATTGACGGTCCATTTGCTGATTTTACTGGCAAGGTGGAAGAGATTTATCCTGAGAGGGGTAAGTTGAAGGTACTTGTCAACATTTTTGGAAGGACCACACCTGTGGTTCTCGACTTTTTACAGGTAGAGAGAGTTTAATTTGAAAGGAGGAGAGATTTATGCCCCCTGTTAAAAAGAAAAAGGAAGTAGTGGCTCAGATAAAGTTGCAGATACCAGCGGGACAGGCAACACCTGCACCGCCAGTGGGACCTGCTCTTGGTCAGCACGGCTTGAATATAATGGAGTTTTGCAAGCAGTTTAACGACAAGACAAAGGATAAAGCGGGTCTCATAATTCCAGTTGTTATCACGGTTTATAAGGATAGAACCTTCGACTTTATCCTTAAGTCTCCACCTGCTTCTGTACTGCTCAAAAAGGCTGCAGGAATTGCAAAAGGTTCTGGTGAGCCCAATAAGGTGAAGGTTGGTAAGGTAACGAAGTCCCAGGTCAAGGAAATTGCTGAGATGAAGATGGCTGATCTGAATGCAAATGACATTGAAGCTGCTATGAGGATTATTGAGGGAACGGCAAGAAGCATGGGAATCGAGGTAGTGGAGGGATAAGAAGATGCCAAAACATTCGAAAAGATATCTTGCTCTACTTGAAAAGGTTGATTTAAATAGAGCATATCCAGTTGATGAAGCTATTGAGCTTGTTAAAGAGCTTGCTTCAGCCAAATTTGATGAAACGGTTGAAGCTGCTGTTAAGCTCGGGGTGGATCCGAGAAAGGCTGATCAGATGGTCAGAGGCTCTGTGATTTTGCCTCATGGAACAGGTAAGCAGGTGAAAGTGCTCGTTTTCACGCGTGGCGACGAGGAGAAAGAGGCACTCGAGGCAGGTGCGGACTATGTGGGATTTCAGGATCTGATTGAAAAGATTCAGAAGGGATGGCTTGATTTTGACTATGTTGTGGCGACTCCTGATACCATGAGAGATGTGGCAAAGCTCGGTAGGATACTCGGACCGAGAGGTCTGATGCCTTCTCCAAAGTCCGGCACGGTAACAAAGGATGTTGGTAGAGTGGTCAGAGAGTTGAAAAAAGGTAGAATTGAGTTTCGTGTGGATAAGACAGGTAATGTTCATGTTCCCATAGGAAAGGTGTCTTTTGACAAGGAGAAGCTCAAGGACAACTTCCTCACTTTCATGGAGGAATTGATTAACCTCAGGCCTCAGACATTCAGAGGAACATACATAAAATCCGTGCACCTTTCGCCTACGATGGGACCAAGTGTGGAAGTGGATATCAACAGTATTTACGAAGAACTTAAAAAGAGGGGTTAGAAATGGTTAAGCCAGAGAAGGTAAAGAAAGTTGAGGAGATAAAGGAGCTTTTGAAGGAGTCAAAGGGCTTTTATCTTGCAGATTTTACAGGGTTGACTGTAGCTGAAATAACTGATCTAAGGAAGAGATTGAGGGAAAAGAACGCCAGGATGAAGGTTGTGAAAAATACGATGGCGCGCAGGGCGCTGGAAGATCTTGGCTATCAGGGATTTTCTGAAATTCTTGTGGGTCCCAACGCGATAATTGTTGCTTACGAGGATCCGATTGAGCCGTTAAAAGCAGTTTTTGAGTTTATCAAAGAGGTACAGAAGACAAAGCTCAAGGCCGGATATGTTGACGGAGAGATATTTGATACAAAGGGTCTTGAGCAGCTTTCAAAGTTGCCTTCAAAGGATACATTGAGGGCACAGGTAGTTGGAACACTCCAGGCACCAATTTATGGTCTTGTCTGGAGATTGAAAGGAATGTTAACAGGATTAGCAATTGTATTGAACGAAATTAAAAAGAAGAAAGAGGAGGTCGAATAATCATGGCCGAGAAGTTAAGTGTTGCTGATATAGTATCTGCCATTGAATCACTCACAGTGGTGGAGTTGAGCGAGCTTATCAAGGAGTTGGAGGATAAGTTTGGAGTGACAGCTGCGATGCCGGTGGCAGCGGCGCCAGCAGCCGGTGCAGCTCCAGCAGCGGCCGGTGGTGAGGCGCCTGCCGAGAAGACCGAGTTTGATGTGGTGCTCGTCGAGGCTGGTCCTCAGAAGATCCAGGTACTCAAAGAGGTTCGTGCAATAACCCAGCTTGGCTTGAAAGAAGCAAAAGCACTCATAGACAACCTTCCTAAACCGGTCAAGGAAGGTGTCTCCAAAGAAGAAGCTGAGAAGATAAAAGAAGCACTGGAGAAGCTGGGAGCAAAAGTAGAAATAAAGTGAACATAAGTTATATCCCGGTTATGGTATTCCCCTCGTTCCAGAAATGGAATCAGAGGGGAATACTGGATTATTTAGAAAATTGTCGGGAGGTGAAGTTTTAAATTTATGGAACCTATAAAGAGGATCGGTTATAAAGAAGAAAGATTTCCTATGCCAGACCTGCTTGTTGTGCAGGTGGAATCCTTTAAGCGGTTTCTGCAAAAGGATATTCCACCCAACAAGCGGTCAAAAGAAGGCCTTCAGGGCGTTTTTCTCGAAACATTCCCCATTGAAGACATCCATGGTAGGTATGTTATTGAATTTGTCAGTTACAGAGTTGGTGATCCCAAGTATACTCCGGAAGAATCCAAAGCAAAGAAGCTCACTTATGCAGTGCCCGTATGGGTAACCCTCAGGCTTTTAACAAAAGATGAAGAAACCGGACAGCTTAAAGAAGCAGCACAACAGGAGGTCTATCTGTGTGACCTCCCATACATGACTGATCGTGGCACCTTTATAGTTAATGGTGTTGAAAGGGTAATTGTCAATCAGCTGCACAGATCACCCGGTGTTTACTTTGAAGCTGAATATAAGGGAACAGCAGCCCATAGGGCTCTGCTCGTCCCGTATCGCGGTCCATGGATTGAGTTCACCATTGATGGTACAAAAGTCTTTGGAATAACAATTTCCAAAAGAAGACGAATCCCTATCACGCGATTCCTCAGGGCATTCGGATACAATACCATCGAAAAGATGATCGAGGTCCTCTTCGGCGACCTCATTGAAAAGAGAAAGACCATCGACCTCAATCCCGAAGAGTATGTTCTCGCAAGGGATATAGTTGATCCCAATACCGACGAAGTGCTGTTCGAGGCTGGAACCGTTATTGATGAAGATGTTAAAAACAAGATAGTCTCTCGACTCATTGACGAAGTTGAAGTACTGAATATCAACGAAACCGGAGCCGATGTTTTCCTTGCAACTCTGAGACAGGATAGAATTAAAGACGAGCTCAGTGCGCTGGGAAATATTTACAGGACGCTGAGATACACACCTCCAAAAGATGAGGAAGAGGCAAGACAGTACATTCACGACTTTTTCTTCTCTCCCCAGAGGTTTTTCCTGGGTAAGGTGGGGAGATTCAAGCTCAATACCAGACTCGGACTGAATGTTGATCCTGAGAAAGATGTGCTCACAATGGACGACATAATCCAGATAATGAGAAAGCTCATCAAACTCTATCTCGGTGAAGAGCACAGTGATGATGTGGATGATCTCGCCAATAGAAGAGTGAGAAGAGTGGGAGAGCTGCTTTACGAACAGTTCAGAATTTCTCTTCTCAGACTTGCCCGTGTTATCAAGGAGAGGATGCTTCTCGGTAAAGAGGAGGATATGACCCCGAAAAAATTGGTCAATCCGAGACTTGTGAGTTCCAGTATCCTTTCGTTCTTTACGACTGACAGGCTGTCACAGTTCCTTGATCAGACAAATCCTCTTTCCGAGCTTACGCACAAAAGGAGGTTGTCTGCACTTGGTAAGGGTGGCTTGACCCGTGAAACAGCAGGATTTGAGGTTCGTGATGTGCATCCCTCTCACTATGGAAGACTTTGCCCTATTGAGACCCCCGAAGGTCAGAATATCGGACTCATTACATCCCTTACCACATACGCGAAGATAAACGAGATGGGCTTTATAGAGACTCCTCTAATTCGAGTGAAGAATGGTAAGCTTACAAATGAGGTAGTTGAACTTGCGCCCTACGAAGAGAGAAATTACAAGATTGCGCCAGCAGATACACCAGTGGATCCTGATACAGGACAGATTATTCCGGAGAAGGTATGGGTTAGACACGCCGGTGCCTACCCTGTTGTGAGCAGGGAAGAGGTGGATTTTATAGATGTTTCACCGAGACAGCTTGTTTCAGCCTCTGCTTCTTTGATTCCGTTCCTTGAGCACGATGACGCAAACCGTGCACTCATGGGATGTAACATGCAGAGGCAGGCTGTACCCCTTCTGGTCACAGAACCCCCTATTGTGGGAACCGGCATGGAGAGAAAGATTGCCTATGACTCAGGAGCTGTTGTCAAAGCCGAGCGCGACGGAACCGTGATTAAAGTTGATGCAAACGAGATCGTTGTCAGACCAAGGAGAAGGGGAAGAAGAAAGAGTCTGTTTGAAGAGAATATTGATGTTTACAAACTTGCCAAGTTCCAGAGGTCCAACCAGAATACAATTTTAAATCAGAGGCCTCTCGTTAAAGTAGGCGACAAGGTGAAAAAGGGACAGGTTATAGCAGATGCCTCTTCGACCAAAAACGGCGAGCTGGCTCTTGGGAAAAACCTTCTTGTGGCTTTTGTCCCATGGTTCGGCTACAACTTCGAGGACGCTATTATCATTTCTGAAAGAGTTGCCCGCGACGATGTTTTTACATCTATTCATATTCTCGAATTCGAGGTGGAGGTTCGTGAAACAAAGCTTGGTCCCGAAGAGGTAACAAGAGATCTCCCCAATGTGCCTGAAGAGATGCTCAAAAATCTTGATGAAAACGGAATTGTGAGGATAGGCGCAGAGGTAAAGCCTGATGACATCCTGGTGGGCAAGATTTCACCCAAGGGCGAAAGAGAACTGTCTCCAGAAGAGAAACTGATATACGCCATATTCTCGGAAAAGGCAAAGGATGTACGCGATACTTCAAAGAGGGTTCCGCCCGGTGTTCAGGGCGTTGTGGTTGATGTGGTGGTGCTTTCGAGGAAAAAGGACGACCCGCTGTCCATTAAGATCGCACGGGAAAAGAAAATAGAAGCAGAGAAGAGAGCACTTGAGAGGGAGAAGGTTCTCAAAGAAAGGTTTGTTGAAATAGCAAAAGACCTGTTGCTTGGTGAGAAAGCGACAAAGAGCATTTACTCACGGGACGGAAAGCTCGTTATTCAGGAAGGCGAGACATTTGATGAGAAGTTCTTTGAGGAGGTGGACCTCCTTGATCTTGATTTCCCTGAGAACTTTATTGAAAATGCGGAGAAAGAGGACCAGTTTACAAATGTACTTTACCAGATAAAGACTGCTCTTCAGAACCTGATGGATCAGCTTGAGACGGAGCTTGAACAGATAGAGAGAGGAGATGAGCTTCCTCCCGGCGTTCTCCAGCTCATCAGAGTCTATGTTGCTCAGAAGAGGAAGATTCAGGTAGGAGATAAGCTTTCAGGAAGACACGGAAACAAAGGCGTGGTATCAAAGATAGCGGCAATTGAAGACATGCCATTCCTTGATGATGGAACTCCGGTTGACATAGTGCTTAATCCTCTCGGAGTGCCTTCTCGAATGAATGTCGGTCAGATTCTTGAGACGATTCTCGGCTGGGCAGGTAAGAAAAAGCATGTTTACTATGCTGCTCCTGTATTTCAGTCCATGACCATTGAAGACATCAGGAAGGAGTTAAAGTCAGCCGGTCTGCCGGAAGATGGAAAAGTTAAGATCCGTGACGGCAGGACAGGAGAGTACTTCGACTTCCCTGTAACCGTTGGCTACATTTACATGATGAAGCTCATACACATGGTGGAGGATAAGGTGCATGCGAGAGCTACAGGACCCTACTCACTTATCACTCAGCAGCCAGTTGGCGGTAAATCTCACTTCGGTGGACAGAGGTTTGGAGAGATGGAAGTCTGGGCTCTCGAGGCTTACGGCGCAGCCTATACGCTACAGGAAATGCTTACAGTGAAATCGGACGACATAAAAGGAAGGAACCAGCTGTATCAGGCGATAATCAAAGGAGAAGAGTCACCGGAGCCCGGTCTGCCTGCTTCCTTTGATGTTTTGCTAAAAGAACTCAGGGGCCTTGCCCTTGATGTTGAAATCATTGTTGAAGAATAAACCAAAAGGGGGTAATAAAAGTGGCTGATATAAACCCCAAAGATCTGGTTGCTATAAGGCTTAAGCTTGCCTCCCCAGAGGCTATCAGAAGCTGGTCCTACGGGGAGGTCAAGAGAGCCGAAACGATTAATTATAGAACCCAGAAGCCAGAAAGAGACGGACTATTCTGCGAAAGAATTTTTGGGCCGGTAAAAGATTACGAATGTGCCTGTGGAAAGTACAAGGGTAAAAGATACAAGGGCATCATTTGTGATCGCTGCGGTGTGGAGGTAACCACATCCGCAGTCAGAAGGGAACGGATGGGGCACATTGAACTCGCTGTGCCCGTCGCACATATCTGGTACTACAAAGTGCCCCCATCCATGATCGGTCTTCTCCTTGACCTGACAATCAGGCAACTTGAAGACATTCTTTACTACGACTCCTATATCGTAACCGATCCCGGAGATACACCACTTGCAAAAGGACAGGTCCTGACAGAATCCGAGTACAGACAGGCACTTGAAGAGTACGGTGAAGGTGAGTTCGAAGCCTCCATGGGTGCAGAACCCCTCAAAAAGCTCCTTTCAGAGCTCGATCTCGAAGAAATGGCAATTACACTGAGGACTCAGATGAGGCTCGAGCGCTCCCCTCTCAGAATGAGTAAAATTCTTAAAAAGCTCAGAATCGTCGAATCTTTCCTCAATTCGGGATCCAGACCCGAGTGGATGATCCTCGATGTACTGCCTGTTATTCCACCGGATTTAAGACCACTCGTGCCACTTGATGGCGGAAGATACGCAACAAGTGACCTGAACGACCTTTACAGAAGAGTGATTACAAGGAACAACCGTCTTAAAAACATGATCGAACTGAATGCACCTGAAATTATTCTGCGTAACGAGAAAAGAATGCTCCAGGAAGCGGTTGATGCTCTGCTCGATAACTCAAGAAGGAGAAGGCCTGTCGTCGGTCGTGGCGGAAGAAAACTCAAATCTCTATCTGACATTCTTAGAGGAAAGAAAGGACTCCTCAGAAGGAACCTGCTTGGTAAGCGTGTTGACTACTCCGGTAGATCCGTAATCGTCGTAGGTCCGGAGCTCAAGCTTCACCAGGTTGGCCTTCCCAAGGAAATGGCGATCGAGCTATTCAAACCTTTTGTCGAGCACAAGCTTGAGGAATCAGGACTCGCCCAGTCCATCAGGTCTGCAAGGAGACTTCTCCAGCAGAGACATGAGGGCGTGTGGGAACTTCTCGAAGAGGTCGTAAAAGACCATCCTGTTCTGCTTAACCGTGCGCCCACCCTTCACAGAGTTTCAATTCAGGCTTTTGAACCTGTCCTCGTAGAAGGGAAGGCGATAAAGCTCCATCCACTCGTCTGTAATGCCTACAATGCAGACTTTGATGGCGACCAGATGGCTGTTTTTGTCCCTATTTCTCTTGAAGCACAGCTCGAAAGCTCAACACTCCTTCTTTCCGTTAACAACATCCTCTCCCCAGCCCACGGTAAACCTCTTGCCTCTGCTTCACAGGATATGGTGATTGGTATCTACTACATCACCAGGGTAAAGAAGGGAGCAAAAGGTGAGGGCACAAAATTCTCATCCATTGACGAGGCGAGGGTGGCTTACAATCAGGGTTTAATCGATCTCCATGCGGAGATTGAGGTTCCGATTAATGGAGAACCTGTTAAAACCACGATGGGGAGAATCATTTTCAACGACATCCTCCCCGAGGGCATGGAATACATTAACGCAAATCTCGGTAAAAAAGAGATTCAGAATCTCGTCTGGACTATCCATAAGAGGTACGGAAACAAAGTTACTGCAAGGTTCCTGGATGATATGAAGAATCTTGGTTTCACCTACGCGACGAAATCCGGTCTCACATTCGGAATCGACGACATGATTGTCCCCGAGGAGAAGGAGGAAATCATCCGCGAGGCTATGGAAGAAAGAGAGAGGGTTGAGCTTGGTGCCCAGAAAGGTCTCATCTCAAGGATAGAAAGATACCAGAAGATTCTGGACATCTGGACCCGCGCAACCGAAGAAGTCAAGGAAGCGATGTTCGAAAAGATCGCCAAAGACAAGGATGGATTCAACCCGATTTACATGATGGTTACATCCGGTGCGAGAGGTAACATTGACCAGGTCCGTCAGCTCGCTGGGATGAGAGGTCTGATGGCGCGTCCAAGAAAGGGAAGAGAGAGTGTTGGTGAATTCATTGAAACCCCCATTATCTCCAACTTCAAAGAAGGTCTTAAGGTTCTCGAATACTTCATATCAACTCACGGAGCAAGAAAAGGACTCTCAGACACGGCTCTGAAGACGGCGGATGCGGGACACCTTACAAGAAGACTCGTTGATGTGGCGCAGGAAGTTGTCATTACCGAGGATGACTGCGGCACCATCATGGGCAGAAAGATATCTGCCCTGAAGGATGGCGAGACGGTTATTGAACCACTTTCTGAAAGAATTGTTGGCCGCGTGGCGGTGGATCGCGTTGTTCACCCCATCACTGGCGAGGTAATTGTTGATTACAACGAAGAGATCACAGAAGAAGCGGCGAAAAAGATCGAGGAAGCCGGTATTGAGTCGGTTGAGGTGAGGACGGTTCTCAGGTGTGAGGCGAAGCACGGTGTTTGCGCAAAATGCTATGGAAGGAACCTTGCCACCGGTAGAATGGTTGAAATTGGTGAAGCTGTCGGAGTTATGGCCGCTCAGTCCATCGGTGAGCCGGGAACTCAGTTGACACTCAGAACGTTCCACACAGGCGGCGCAGCCGAGCGTATTGCCGAGGAAGTCAGACATGTGGCTCCATTTGATGGAGTCGTTGAATTTGTTAACCTGAAAGTAGTTAAAAGAAACAATGGAGCCGTCGTTTCTCTCTCCAAGAAAGGAAAGATCCTCGTCAAACACGACGATGTGGTCAGGGAATTTGGTGTGCCCTACGGCGCAAACATCCTGGTCGAAAATGGACAGGAAGTTAAAAAAGGACAGGCTCTCGTTGAATGGGAACCCTACTCACTTCCCATTCTTGCTACAAGGTCCGGTAAGATCAAATTCAAGGATCTTGTGGAAGGTATTACTCTGAGAGAAACCTTTGAAGAAGGTAAGATTGAGAGGGTTATTGAAATAGACAAACACAAGCGTTACTTCCCCACGATCCTGGTTGTTGATCCTCAGACTGATGAGGTGCTGGAGGAAATTCCACTTGTCCACGAGGCGAGACTCGCGGTGAAAGAGGGTGAGACTGTTTACCCCGGTGAGATCGTCGCCAGAGTGCCGAGAGAAGCCGGTAAGACAAAGGACATCACAGGCGGACTGCCGAGAGTCGAAGAGTTGTTCGAGGCGAGGTCACCCAAGGATAAGGCTATCGTTGCGGAGATCGACGGAATTGTGGAAATCAATCCTCCGGAAAAAGGTTACTTCAGGGTAAGAGTTGTACCGGATGCTGGAGAACCGAGGGAATACCTCATTCCATTTGGCAAATACCTCCTCGTTGGCAATGGTGAAAGAGTGCAGGCAGGTGAGCCCCTGACCACGGGACCGGTTGACCCGCACGATATCCTCCGAATCAAAGGAAAGGATTATGTGCAGGAGTTCCTGCTTGACCAGATCCAGGAAGTTTACAGACTTTCAGGTGTTAAGATCGATGACAAGCACATCGAGATTATCGTGCGCCAGATGATGAGGAAGGTGAAGATCGAGAATCCGGGAGATACAAAGTTTATCCAGGGCGACATAGTGGACTTTATAAAGGTAATTGAGGAGAATGAGGAAGTTAGAAAGAGAGGAGGAAGGCCAGCACAGTACGAGCCGATACTGCTTGGTATAACCCGTGCTTCACTTGCGACAGAGAGCTTTATTGCGGCAGCGTCGTTCCAGGAAACGACGAAGGTGCTTGCGAACGCAGCTATTGCTGGAAAGGTTGACGAACTCAGAGGATTGAAGGAGAACGTGATAATAGGAAATCTGATACCTGCGGGAACGGGATTGAGAGAGTACAGGGATATAGTTGTTGGAGAGGAAGAGGTACCTGAGGAAGAAAGAGGGGAAGAGCTACAGGCTGCGGGATAGAGAGGAAAATAAGGGGCGGGCATTTTGCGGAGCAAAATGCCCGCCCCATTTTTGCCCGCCAGAAACTCTTTTTAACGCGGGCTTTTACTTGACAGTAACTGGAAAATCGGTTAATTAATTAACCTTACTTGAAGCTAAAGGAGGAATTGTATGCCAACAATCAATCAGTTGATAAGGCATCCGAGAAAACCAAAGAAAAAGAAGTCAAAATCGCCGGCTCTTGAGGGAAATCCTCAGAAGCGCGGGGTGTGTATCAGAGTTTATACTACCACCCCGAAAAAACCTAATTCTGCTCTCAGAAAGGTGGCTAAGGTGAGGTTGACTAACGGTAAAGAGGTTGTGGCTTATATCCCTGGTGAAGGACATAACCTGCAGGAACACTCCGTGGTTCTCGTGAGAGGTGGCCGTGTGAAAGATCTACCCGGTGTTAAATATCACATCGTTAGAGGTAAGTACGACGCCGCTGGTGTCGAAGGTAGAAGAAATTCAAGATCCCTCTACGGAACCAAAAGACCTCGTTCATAATCCCCGGGAGATGAAACTATGAGAAGAAGAAGAGCACCTGAAAGACATATTGCACCTGACCCAAAATACGGGTCAGTTATTGCTGCTAAATTCATAAACAACCTTATGTGGGATGGTAAAAAGGCTCTGGCCCAGAGGATTTTTTACAGGGCACTCGAATATATTGAAGAAAAAACGGGCCAGAATGGGTATGAGGTATTCGAAAAGGCTATCGAGAATGTGAAGCCGAAGCTCGAGGTAAGACCCCGCAGGGTTGGTGGAGCGACCTATCAGGTACCTGTTGAAGTGAGACCCAAGAGACAGCTCTCGCTTGCCATTAAGTGGATTATCAAGGCAGCGAGAAACAGAGGTGAGAGAAGAATGTACGAGAGACTGGCTAATGAGCTCATCGAGGCGTCCAAAGGTACCGGCGCTGCAATGAAAATTAGAGAAAATACCCACAAGATGGCTGAAGCCAACAAAGTGTTTGCCCACTTCAAGTGGTGATAATTTATGAGTGGTGGCACTAAACCGCATAATGAATATGACCTTGAAAAAATTCGAAATATTGGTTTTGCCGCTCATATCGACGCCGGCAAAACCACGACCACAGAACGTATTCTTTACTATACGGGGAAAGTCCACCGTATAGGTGAAGTTGACGAAGGAAGTGCCACCACTGACTGGATGATTCAGGAAAAGGAGAGGGGGATCACCATTGTCAGTGCCGCTACAACGGTTTACTGGAAGGGTTATCGTATAAACATTATTGATACCCCCGGACATGTCGATTTCACGGCTGAAGTCGAAAGATCCCTTAGAGTCCTCGATGGATTGATCGTTATCTTTGACGGTGTTGCAGGAGTTGAACCACAGTCGGAGACTGTGTGGCATCAGGCTGACCGCTACAGGGTAAGGAGACTCGCGTACATCAACAAGCTTGACAGACTCGGTGCTGACCCCAAAAGAGTGGTCAAGATGATTAAGGAGAGGTTTAAAGTAAACACTTTGTTGCTCGAACTACCTGTGGGAATCGAGAGCTCGTTTTCCGGTGTAATTGACCTCGTTGAACTCAAAAAGTACACATGGAGCGACGAAATTGATCCAACGGGTGAGAAGTACAGAGTTGAGGATGTGGACCTTTCCGGTGAAGTTGCCCAGGCTTATGAAGAGCTGCTCTATCAGCTTTCTGATATTGACGAGGAGATCTTCGATCAGTTCGAAACAAAGGGGAAGGTTGATCCTGCGAAGCTCAGAAGAGCAATCAGGATTGGAACTCTTGAGCAGAGGTTTGTACCGGTTTTGATGGGATCATCTCTTAAAAACAAGGGTATTCAGCCACTTATAGACGCAATTGTTTACTATCTTCCGTCTCCCCTGGACATGCCTCCGGTTGTGGGCACAAATCCTGAAACAGGGGAAAGGCTCGAGAGGCATCCTGATCCGAATGAGCCATTTACCGCAGTTGTATTCAAGATTCAGCTTGATAAACATGCCAATAAGCTTTTCCTGACAAGGGTTTATTCTGGGACCCTGAGAGTCAACAAAAAAGTTCTGGTGAATAACAGCGGAGAGGTTGGAAGGGTAACACGGATTTATCTAATGCATGCCAATAAGAAGGAGCCGGTAAATTATGCGAGAGCGGGTGAAATCGTTGCGCTTGTGGGACTGAAGACTGCAAAAACAGGTGACACGCTGTCTGACCCGGAACATCCGATTCTGCTCGAAGGTATGAGTTTCCCTGAGCCTGTTATCTCACTTTCGATCGAGCCGAAATCGGCAAAGGATGAGGAGAAGCTGGAGGTAACTCTCAAGGAAATGTCCATAGAGGACCCTACCTTCAAGATCGAGAGGGACAGAGAAACCGGGCAGCTTTTAATATCAGGTATGGGAGAGCTGCATCTTGACATCATTGTTGATAGGTTAAGGAGGGAGTTTGGGCTTCAGGTGAGGACGGGTAAGCCACAGGTGGCATACAGAGAGACGATTACCCAGCCTGTGAGAATAGAGAGGAGTATCGATAAGGAGATTGGTGGTGTCCGTCACAAGGGGAGTGTGGAAATTGAGATACTGCCCAGAAAGATGGGTGAGGGGAATCGGGTGGAAATCCTTGCGGAGGGAATACCCGGAGAAATACAGGAAGTTTTGAGATCGGCAATAGACGAGGCGCTTTATTACGGTCCTTTAATGGGCTACAAAGTTGTGGATGTATGCATTAAAATATTAAAGGTATTAATAGGTGAGGAGTACACTCCCCTGGGAACCAGGCTTGCCGTCCTGCGTGCAATGCAGGATGGATTGAGAGAAGGCAAGCCCATTCTGCTTGAGCCAGTTGTTGATCTGGAGATAATTCTTCCCCAGGACTTTGTGGGGAATGTTGTCTCCGATCTCGGTTCCAGGGGTGGCGAGCTCGTGAAAATAGAGGCTCTGGGCGATGTTTTGCAAAAGGTTGTTGCAAAAGTCGCCCTGAGAAAGATTTTTGGCTATTCAACCACTCTTAGGTCCCTGACACAGGGGCGAGGAAACTTCTGGATGAAGCTCTCTCACTTCGCACCTGTGCCAGAGGAGGAGTTGGAAAAAATTTTAGTATTACAATAAGGAACGGAGGTGTAAGATATGTCTAAGCCAAAATTTGAAAGGAAGAAGCCACACATAAACGTTGGTACAATCGGTCATGTTGACCATGGTAAGTCCACGCTGACAAGTGCTATAACCAAGTACCTGTCCTTCAAGGGTCTTGCGGAGTACATCCCGTTTGACGCAATCGACAAGGCTCCTGAAGAGAAGGCTCGTGGAATTACAATCAACCTCGCTCATATTGAGTACGAGACTGAAAAGAGACACTATGCACACATCGACTGCCCGGGTCACGCTGATTACATCAAAAACATGATCACAGGCGCAGCTCAGATGGACGGTGCAATACTCGTCGTCGCAGCAACCGATGGTCCAATGCCTCAGACAAGAGAGCACATCCTTCTCGCAAGACAGGTTAATGTGCCATACATCGTTGTGTTCATGAACAAGGTTGACATGGTTGATGACCCTGAGATTCTCGATCTCGTTGAGCTCGAGATTAGAGACCTTCTGAACCAGTACGAATTCCCTGGTGACGAGGTACCCATTATCAGGGGTTCAGCTCTCAAAGCACTTGAGTGTGAAAGTGAGGATTGCGAGTGGAACAAACCTATTAAAGAACTCCTCGATGCAATGGACGAGTACATTCCTGAGCCTAAGAGAGAGATTGACAAGCCATTCCTCATGGCAATTGAGGACATCTTCTCCATCACTGGTCGTGGTACAGTCGTAACAGGTAGAGTTGAGCGTGGAATACTCAAGCCTGGCGAGGAAGTGGAGATCGTTGGTTTCAGAGACAAACCTCTCAAGACAGTGGTAACATCAATCGAGATGTTTAGAAAGATTCTCGATGAGGCGAGAGCTGGTGACAATGTGGGTCTTCTCCTCAGAGGAATTAAGAAAGACGATGTTGAAAGAGGAATGGTCGTAGCCAAGCCCGGTTCCATCACACCACACAAGAAGTTCAAGGCACAGGTTTATGTTCTGAAGAAAGAAGAGGGTGGAAGGCACACGCCTTTCTTCACAGGATACAGACCTCAGTTCTACTTCAGAACAACTGATGTGACCGGAACAATTAAGCTGCCAGAGGGCCGTGAGATGGTGATGCCTGGTGACCATGTGAACCTCGAAGTTGAGCTGATCGAGCCTGTGGCTCTTGAGGAAGGTCTGAGATTCGCGGTGAGAGAAGGTGGAAGGACAGTAGGTGCAGGTGTCGTAACCGAGATAATCGAATAAAATGATTGAAGGCAAGATCAGGATAAAGCTAAAGTCATTTGACCCGGCCCTGATAGATAGGTCGGCGAAGAGGATAACGCTGACTGCCAAGAGAACCGGGGCTGAGGTGTCCGGACCGATCCCTCTACCGACAAAGAGGACGCTCTTTTCGGTCATCAGGTCACCTCATGTCCACAAGCGTTCTCAAGAGCAGTTCGAGCTGAAGATACACAAAAGGCTGATAGAGATCAGGAAACCTACACAGGAAACCATAGATAAACTATCCAGACTGGACTTGCCAGCTGGGGTAGATGTTGAAATCAAGGTGGTGTAAAAATGAACGGAATAATTGGTAGAAAGCTGGGAATGACCCAGATCCCTACCGAAGACGGCTCAATAACGGCTGTTACCGTTATTGAAGCCGGCCCCTGTTATGTCCTTCAGGGGAAGACCGTTGAGAAGGACGGTTACAACGCAATTAAAGTGGCTTTTGGCGAAGTTCCCAAGAAGAGGCTCTCGAAGCCTCTTCTTGGTGAACTTGTTAAAGCCCTTGGTGAAAATAGGGAAACTTACCCTGCTCAAAAAATCACTGAGTTCAGGGTTGAGGATCCCTCTAAATTTGAGCCAGGGCAGGAAATAAAAGTCCAGGATGTCTTCGAAGAGAATGAGTTCGTTGATGTAACAGGGATTTCTAAAGGTAAGGGATTCCAGGGTGTTATGAAAAGATGGGGCTTCCATGGTGGCCCCAAATCACATGGCTCTAAATTCCATAGAGCTCCAGGTTCCATCGGACAGACAACAGATCCCGGTAGAGTGTGGAAAGGTAAGAAAATGGCAGGTCATATGGGTAACAGACGCGTCACTGTGCAGAATCTTCAGATCGTGAAGATATATCCTCAAAAAAATATCGTGCTGATCAAGGGTGCAGTTCCGGGTGCCAACGGGAGCATCGTGATTATCAGGAAAGCGAAGAGACCGAAACCCAATAAGCCAGTTGTCCTCGCACTTGGTTCCAAAAAAGAGGAGAATAAAGAATGAAGGCGCCACTTTTTAATTCCAGCGGTGAAAAGGTTGATATGGTAGAGCTCCCCAGAGAGATCATTGGTGATAAGAAACCCAAAAAGGCGGTTCTCTGGGAAGTTGTCCGAATGTATCAGGCGAACAGAAGAAGAGGAACCCACAAGACGAAATCCAGAGGTGAACTGGCGTATTCAACTGCCAAACTGTTTCCCCAGAAGGGTCTTGGAAGAGCGCGTCACGGTTCAAGATCAGCCAACATCTTTGTGGGCGGTTACAAGGCATTTGGACCAAAGCCTCGCGATTACAGTTACAGCGTTCCCAAGAAGGTCAAAAGACTCGCGTTGAAAATGGCACTCCACGACCGTGCTATGGCAAATCGTGTTTTCGTGGTGGAGAACATAGATTTTGAAACACCCAAGACGAAAAACATGGTCGCTTTTGTGAACAAGCTCGGTCTCGACGGCAGAAAAGTGATGTTTGTTCTCGGCGAGTACAAGAGAAATGTCTATCTCTCTGGCAGGAACATCCCAAAGGTGGATGTGAAACTGGCAAAGGATATCAACGCTATGGATGTGCTGAACTACGACTATGTTGTGATTGAACAGAAGGGACTTAAAACGCTTGAGGAGAGGTTGACATGAAGGATCCGAGAGATATTATTATACGCCCGATTCTGACAGAAAAGGTAACTTTTTTGAGAGAGAAGCTCGGGAATTATTACGCCTTTGAGGTTGCGAAGGATGCCAACAAGCCGCAGATAAAGAAGGCTGTTGAGGAGCTATTCAGGGTAAAAGTTGAGGATGTGAAGATTGTCAATGTGAAGCCGAAGCCGAGAAGGTTGAGAAGGGCACCCGGTCATACGCGTTCTTACAAAAAAGCCTATGTTAAGTTAAAGAAGGGTGAAAGAATAGAAGGATTGGAAGGAGTGTGATTTAAAAATGGGAATTAAAAAGTACAAGCCATACACACCGTCAAGACGCTTTATGACAACAGTCGATTACAGTGAGCTGACGAAGAAGGAGCCGGAGAAATCATTGACCATTGCACTTCCGAAAACCGGTGGAAGGAACAACCTGGGGCGCATAACGGTCAGATTTAGAGGTGGCGGTAATAAGAGGAAGTACAGGATTATAGATTTTAGAAGAGAAAAATTTGGAATCCCTGCGAAAGTATTATCGATTGAGTACGACCCATTCAGGACAGCATGGATTGCTCTCCTGCAGTATGTAGATGGTGAAAAGAGATACATTATAGCGCCTGACGGTTTAAAGGTTGGAGACACAGTTGTTTCCGGTCCTGGATCTGAGCTCAAAGTGGGAAATGCACTCCCGCTCTCTGAGATTCCAGAGGGATGGGAGATCCACAATATTGAGCTTGTTCCAGGAAAGGGAGGGCAACTTGTCAGATCTGCAGGTACAGCAGCAGTTATCCTTTCGAAAGAAGGGAAGTATGCCCATGTTCAGTTGCCCTCCGGTGAGGTGAGATTGATCAATCAGAAGTGTCTTGCCACGATTGGCCGCGTCTCCAATGTGGACCACGAGAATGTTGATATCGGGAAGGCTGGTAGAAAGAGATGGATGGGCAGGCGTCCACATGTCAGAGGAATCGTGATGAATCCAGTTGATCATCCACTTGGTGGCGGTGAAGGAAGATCCAAGAGCGGTCGTCCTCCTTGCAGTCCATGGGGCCTCGTTGACGGAAAGAAGACCAGAAGAAAGAGAAAGCCATCTGATAGGTTCATTGTTAAAAGACGCACTGCCAAGAAGCGGAGGAAATAATTATGGGCAGATCAGTTAAAAAAGGACCGTATGTAGATCCTAAATTGCTGAAGAAAATACAGGAGCTTAACGAAAAGGGCGAGAAGAAGGTGATTAAAACCTGGTCAAGACGCTCGACTATTCTGCCTGAGTTTGTCGGACACACAATCGCTGTTCACAACGGTAGAAAGTTCATTCCCGTTTACATCCATCAGGACATGGTTGGCCACAAGCTCGGTGAGTTTGCTCCCACCAGAACCTACAGAGGCCATAAGGATATGAAGAAAGCACAGAAAGGGAAAGTGAGGTAGTGCCATGGCAGTGGGAAGAGCGATACTGAAATATCAGAGAATCTCGCCAAAAAAGGTTAAACCGGTTATGGATCTGGTGAGAGGAAAGACCGTCCCTCAGGCAGAGGCAATTCTTGCCTTTTCAAAAAAGAAGGCTGCAAGGTTTATTGAAAAAGCATTAAAAGCAGCAGTCGCCTCCTACACCGAAAAAAATCCAGTTGAGAAAGACAGGCTCAGAATTGTGGTGGCGAAAGTGGACAAGGGACCGACGATGAGAAGAATAAGACCGGCCTGGCGTGGCAGGGCTGTGTTGATCAGACACAGAACCTCTCACATAACAATTCAAGTTTCTGAATAGGAGGAACTATGGGTCAGAAAGTTCATCCGATTGGATTTAGATTGGGAGTTACCAAAGACTGGAAAGCCCACTGGTTTGCCGAAGGCAAAGACCTTGAGGCAAACCTTCAGGAAGACCTTAAAATCAGACAGTATCTGAAAACGAGACTGAAAGATGCTCAGGTGGCGAATATCGTAATAGACAGAGCTGCTGAAAAACTGAGTATAAATATTTACACCTCCAGACCGGGTGTTGTTATTGGAAGAAGAGGGTCTGAAGTTGAGGTGCTGAGGCGCGAGCTCATGGAGCTTACAGGTAAAAGAGATATCAATATCAATGTCCACGAGGTGAGAATTCCGGAGATCGAGGCAGAGCTCGTTGCTCAGTCCATAGCGCAGAAAATAGAGCAGCGTGTATCACACAGAAGAGCGATGAAAAGGGCTGTTGACATGGCTATGCGTATGGGTGCCAAAGGAATTAAGGTGCAGACAAAGGGAAGACTCGGTGGCGCGGAAATTGCAAGAAAAGAGTGGTACAGAAAGGGACGTGTTCCTCTTCAGACACTGCGTGCAGATATTGATTATGCAGAGGCAACGGCGTTTACAAAATACGGAACAATCGGCGTAAAAGTATGGATCTACAAGGGTGAGATCCTGCCGAAGAAAGGCGGAGAAGAGGAGGAGGTGTATTAGCCATGTTGATGCCAAAAAGGACAAAATACAGGAAGCAGCACAGGGGAAGGATGAAAGGTAAAGCGATGTCAGGAAATTACATCGCTTTTGGCGAATATGGATTAAAGGCTCTTGAGGCGCATTGGATCACAGGTAACCAGATCGAGGCTGCCCGTCTGGCAATTACCAGGTATCTGAAAAAGGGCGGGAAGCTCTGGATAAGAATTTTCCCTGACAAACCTGTGACCAAGAAACCTGCCGAGACACGTATGGGTAAAGGTAAGGGTAATGTGGACCACTGGGTTGCTGTGGTGAAACCCGGTAGAATCCTCTTTGAGCTTGCCGGTGTTACAGAGGAGCAGGCGAGAGAGGCGTTCAGGAAAGCCTCATTTAAACTACCCATAAAGACCCGGTTCGTGTCTCTTAAGGAAGGAGGAATGTAATGAAGGCGAGAGAGCTCAGAGAGCTAACAGATGACGAACTCCGCCAGAAGCTGAATGACCTCAAAGAGGAGCTCTTTCAGCTCAGATTCCAGCACGCACAGAAGGCTGAAGTGAAGTCACACATGTTTAAAATGCTGAAAAAGGATATTGCAAGAATACTCACTATTCTGAGAGAAAGAGAGCTTCAGGGGAGTAGTAAGAAATGAAAGAAAAACGCGGTTTCAGAAAGGAAAGGGTCGGGAGAGTCGTTTCTGACAAGATGAACAAGACCCGTGTGGTCGTTGTCGAAAGGATTGTTAAGCACCCTCTCTACAAAAAGTACATCAAGGTCAGAAAAAAGTACTATGTCCATGATGAGCACAATGAATCCAGAGAGGGTGATATTGTGAGAATCATGGAGACCAGACCCCTTTCCAAGACAAAGAGATGGAGACTTGTTGAGATTTTGAGAAAGGCTGAGCGTCCCGAAGAATTGCTGAACAAGGAGGAGGAAAAATGATTCAGGATTTTACGAGATTAAAGATTGCTGATAATACAGGTGCTCAGGAAGCAATGGTTATTAAAGTTCTTGGTGGTTCGAGAAGAAAGTATGCCTATGTTGGTGATGTTGTGGTGGTTACCATTAAAGAAGCGGTCCCCGGTTCACCTGTCAAAAAGGGCGATGTCATGAAGGCAGTTATTGTGAGAACAAAGAAGGAGATGCGCAGAAAGGATGGCACATACATTAAATTTGACGACAACGCAGCTGTTCTTATAGACCAGTACAACGATCCCAAAGGAACCCGTGTTTTTGGTCCTGTTGCGAGGGAACTGAGAGAGAGGAAATTCATGAAAATTGTCTCCCTGGCTCCGGAGGTGGTTTAAATGGCAGCTAAGATAAAGAAAGGCGATACTGTACTTGTCGTCAAGGGCGACCACAACAGAACCAAGGGAAAGATTGGCAAGGTAATCAAAGTCTTCCCTGAAACCAACAGGATTATCGTTGAAGATGTTAATAAGGTTAAAAAACACCAGAGAAGGACATCGCCTGAGCAGCCACACGGAATTATTGAGATGGAAGCTCCAATTCATGTTTCAAATGTGAGGCTTATTTGCCCTAACTGCGGTAATCCCACTCGCGTCGGATTCAAGTTCCTTGAAGATGGCAGAAAGGTTAGGTATTGCAAAAAATGCGGTGAGGTGATCGAGTGATGTCAAGGTACCTGCAGGAATATAAGGAAAAGATCAGACCCAAATTGATGAAGGAACTCGGCTATAAGAATATTCATCAGGTCCCGAGAATCGAGAAGATAGTCGTGAATGTGGGTGTGGGTGAGGCTGTCCAGGATCCCAAGATTCTCGACATCATTGCAGAGGATCTCGCTATGATAACAGGGCAGAAGCCCGTTGTTAGAAGAGCGAGAAAGGCTGTCGCTGCATTCCATTTAAGAAAAGGTATGCCCATCGGTCTCAAAGTTACACTTCGTGGAAGGATGGCTCATGACTTCCTGGACAGACTGATCAACTTTGCCCTTCCTCGAGTTAGAGATTTTAGAGGACTGCCGAGGGACTCTTTTGATGGTAGAGGAAATTACAACTTTGGCCTTAACGAGCACACAGTGTTTCCTGAAATTGATATAGACAAGGTGAAGAAGGTTTTTGGTATGGATATTGCCATCGTTACAACTGCGGAGACCGATGAGGAGGCAATGAGACTCCTTGAAGAGTTTGGTTTCCCATTTGAGAGGAGGTCGTAATGGCAAGGAAAGCGAAAGTCGTCAAGACATTCATGAAAGAACCCAAATTTAAAGTGAGACACAGGAATAGATGCAAGAGGTGCGGCAGACCTCACGGATATATTAGAAAATTCGGTCTCTGCCGTATCTGTTTTAGAGAGCTTGCACTGAGGGGAGAGATCCCCGGTGTTAAAAAGGCAAGCTGGTGAGGAGGTTGGGAGAATGAATACGGATCCAATTGCTGATATGCTCACCAGAATTAGAAATGCCGTGAGGATCAAAAAAGAGGATGTGATTATAGAACCCAAGTCGAAACTCAAGCTTGAAATTCTGAAGATTTTAAAAAGAGAGGGTTTTATCGAGGACTATCAGGTGATCTCCGAAGAAAAGGGTGGAAAAATACGCGTTATACTCAAATACGACGAATACGGAGAACCGGTTATTGAGGACTTGCAGAGAGTTTCCAAGCCGTCAAGAAGGATCTATGTGAGCTCGGATAAAATTCCCTGGGTGAAAAACGGCATGGGTATAGCGATAATTTCAACCTCACAGGGACTCCTGACTGATCGTGAAGCCAGAATGAAGAAAGTCGGTGGCGAGCTTATGCTCTATGTCTGGTAAGGAGGTGTAAGAATGTCAAGAATAGGAAAAATGCCCATACAGATCCCTGACGGTGTGACTGTTGAGTACAAAGATGGTCTTATCACAGTTAAAGGACCAAAAGGACAGCTGCAGTTCAGACCACATCCTGACATGATCATTGAGATGAAGGACAAGGAAATTCTTGTCAAAAGACCTTCGGACAAGAAGTTTCACAGGGCGCTGCACGGGACAACCAGGCAGATAATCAACAACATGATCATAGGTGTCAAGGATGGCTTTAAAAAGGAGCTTGAGGTTCACGGCACAGGATACAGAGCGAGAATGGAAGGCAAAAACCTTGTTCTGCAGGTTGGCTTTTCACACGATGTAGTAATGACACCTCCAGAAGGAATAACTGTTAAAGTAGAGGGACAGAACAAGATTATCGTGGAAGGAATTGATAAGCAATTGGTTGGGCAGTTTGCAGCCAATGTAAGGGCTGTAAGGCCGCCAGAGCCCTATAAGGGCAAGGGTATTAGATACGCCGGTGAGCACATTAGGAGAAAGGCTGGTAAAGCTGGTGTTAAAGCGTGAGGTGAGAGTATGAGACCAGAAATTAAAGTATGGAGAAGGAAGAGAAGACATTTAAGGGTCAGGAAAAAGGTTAAAGGAACAGAGGAGAGGCCCAGACTTGTTGTTTACAAATCCAACAAGCACATTTGGGCGCAGATCGTTGTGGACCCTCCTATCGGCCCCTCTCGTGTTATCACAGGTGCCTCCTCCCTTTCACCTGAGATCAGAGACACGATCAAGGACATGAAAGGCAAGATTGCGAAGGCGAAAGAGGTTGGAAAGCTCATTGCCAAACGTGCGCTTGAAAAGGGTATCACCAAGGTTGCCTTTGATAGAGCCGGCTACAAGTATCACGGCAGGGTCAAAGCTCTGGCAGATGGCGCCAGAGAAGGCGGCCTCGAATTTTAAAGGAGTGAGATTATGGCAGAAAGAGGCATTACTGAACTTACAGAAAATGTCGTAGTTTTAAAAAGGGTTACCAAGGTTACAAAAGGTGGAAGAAACTTCAAAATATCTGCCTGGGTTGTTGTCGGCGATGGGCAGGGTAGAGTAGGGATTGGTCACGGAAAGGCACAGGAGACACCTGAGGCAATCCAGAAGGCAACGAGAAAAGCCAGGAAAAACCTTGTTAAGGTACCCATTCTGAATGGTACACTTCCACATGAAGTTATTGGCCGTGAAGGTGCAAGTAAGATTCTACTCAAACCTGCTGCACCCGGTACTGGTATAATTGCATCCCAGCCTGTTCGCGCTATTCTTGAAGCTGCCGGTTACGAAAATGCTCTAACCAAATCTCTCGGATCAAACAACTCCATAAACATGCTGAAAGCCACGCTCAATGGTTTGCTGAAACTCAAGAACCCTGAAAGAGTTGCAAAGGTTAGAGGCGTGCCATTGAAAAGAATTTTAAGGAGGTATGGCCGTGAAAGAAAAGTACTTGAAGATCACTCTGGTGAGGAGCAGAATAGACCAGAACAAGAAAGCCAAGAGAACTCTTGATGCTCTCGGTTTAAGAAAGCTTAACAGGTCAACGATAAAGAAAGATACCCCGCAGATCAGGGGAATGATTGAGGTTGTTAAACATCTTGTGAAGGTTGAAGAGATCGAAAAGGAGGAGTAGAAAATGCTGGACCTTTCCAATCTGGCACCGGCAAAGGGTGCGGTTAAAGAGAAGAAGAGAAAGGGCAGAGGTCCTGGATCTGGCCTTGGTAAGACCGCCGGATATGGCCACAAGGGACAGAAAGCCCGCTCCGGTGGTGCAAAACCAAAGTGGTTCGAAGGTGGCCAGATGCCACTTTACAGAAGATTGCCTAAAAGAGGATTTTCTAACTATCCTTTTAAAGTGGTTTACCAGGTCGTCAATCTTGACAAACTCGAAGCCAAGTTTGAGGCTGGTGAAAAAGTTACCAAAGTCGAACTCGAAAAGAGAAGACTCATCCGCTCTGCTGACAAACCCGTTAAGATACTGGCACGCGGTGAAATAACGAAGGCACTTGAGGTGGAAGTTGACGCAATCAGCGAAAAAGCAAAGGAGAAGATCGAGAAGGCAGGTGGTAAAGTTATTTTACCCGGTGAAACAAAAGAAGAAGCAAAAGAGGAATAAAGGATGCTTCAGAGCGTCGGAAATATTGTAAAAATAAGTGATTTAAGAAAAAAGATAATTTACACTCTCCTGATCATCTTCGTTTACAGAATTGGAACCCATATACCTCTTCCAGGTGTTGACGCCAGGGCGCTCGGTGAATTTTTTAACCAGTTGAGGGGTACAGTTTTTGGACTGTATGACATATTTGTGGGTGGTGCACTATCAAGAGCTGCTATCTTTGGCGTCGGAATCATGCCCTACATCTCTGCATCCATCGTTATTCAGCTTCTGACAACTGCCTGGCCCTACCTCGAGAGACTCCAGAAAGAGGGTGAACACGGGAGAAGAAAAATTAACCAGTACACACGCTACCTGACCATCTTGATTGCTGGTATTCAGGCTTTTGGAGTGTCCATTTTCCTTCAGAGGTTGACGAGTCCCTCAGGAGCTCCAGTTGTTCCCAATCCTGGACCCGGATTTATTTTTCTTACTGTTATCTCTCTTGCAGCAGGTTCCATTTTCCTCATGTGGCTTGGAGAACAGATCACTGATTTTGGCATAGGTAACGGAATTTCCATCATAATCTTTGCGGGCACCCTTGACTCTGTTCCCAATGAAATCATGAACACGATAAGACTCCTGAAGAGCGGCGGAATTTCGCCTATTACATTACTGTTCGTTGCGGTTGTTATGCTCGGTGTAACAGCGGCGGTCGTTGCTGTCACAGAGGCGCAAAGGAGGATCCCCATTCAGTATGCCAAAAGGGTTGTGGGTAGAAGAGTTTATGGCGGTCAATCCTCATACCTGCCACTGACAGTGAACACAGCAGGTGTTATTCCGATTATATTTGCCCAGGCTTTATTGATGTTTCCAAATACTGTGACAACCTTTGTCTCAGCGCCCTGGGCACAGAACTTTACCAATTGGTTTAGACCCGGAAATCTCGTTTATGACCTCATTTACGCTGCACTGATTATCTTCTTCGCTTACTATTACACAGCCGTGGTTATGAATCCGAAAGATCTCGCAGACAACCTTCAGAGATATTCCGGGTTCATCCCCGGCGTTAGACCGGGACCAAAAACTGCTGAGTATATTGATACAATTATGACAAGAATACTGCTCCCCGGAGCGGTATTCTTCGCGATAATTGCTATTCTTCCATGGTATCTCATCAGATGGACGAACATTCCATTCTATTTTGGCGGTACCAGACTTCTGATCATCGTGGGTGTTGCCCTTGAGATCATGCAAAAGATAGAAGCTCAGCTGATAATGAGGCAGTATGAGGGTCTTTTAAAGAAGGGGAGATTGAGAGGATGGCGGTTCTAAACTTTGTTTTTCTCGGTCCTCCTGGTGCCGGTAAAGGCACGCAGGCGGAAATTATTGCTAAAAAACACGGACTTGTAAAAATTTCTACAGGCGATATTCTCCGTGAGGCGGTTAAAAAGGGCACCGAGCTTGGAAAGCTCGCTGATGGCTACATGAAAAGAGGAGAGCTTGTCCCCGACGAAATTATGCTCGGCCTGATCGAAGAAGAACTTGAAAAAATTGATAAAGGATTTATTCTCGACGGTTTCCCCCGTACCGTTAAACAGGCTGAGGGCCTGGACGAGTTACTCGCGAAGAAAAATCTCCCTTTAAAGGCGGTTATTCTGCTGGATGTTCCTGATGACGAGATCATTAAGAGACTGAGCGCAAGAAGGGTGTGTCCCAACTGTGGAGCTGTTTACAATCTCATATTTAATCCTCCAAAAAACGATGAGATATGCGATGTCTGTGGCACAAAGCTTGTTCAAAGAAAGGACGACAACCCCGAAACGATAAAGAGAAGACTTGATGTTTACAGGGAACAGACAGCGCCCCTGATTGGTTACTACAGGGAAAAAGGCTTGCTGGTTGAGATTGACGGGACAGGAGATCCTGAGAAGATTACTCGCGCCATCGAGGAAGTGGTTTTTAAATGATCATAATCAAGACCGACGAGGAAATTGAGGGAATAAGAAAAGCCTCTATCATCGTTGCAGAGGTCCTTGAATTTGCACGGGAAATTGTGGCTCCCGGTATCATGACGAAGGAGATTGACGAGAAGATAAGGGAGTTTATCAAAAAGAGGGGAGGATATCCCGCTTTTCTCGGCTACAGGGGGTTTCCTGCATCGAGCTGTATTTCGCTGAACGATGAAGTTGTGCATGGGATTCCGGGAAACCGCAGGGTGAAAGAGGGTGACCTTGTTAAAGTAGATGTTGGTGTGGTTTATAACGGATATGTTGGGGACGCTGCCATAACGATAATTGTTGGGGAAGTCCCTCAAAAAGTTAGAAAGCTTGTTGAAACGACAGAAAGAGCACTTTATCGAGGAATTGAGAAAGCACAACCTGGCAACCGTCTTTCTGACATTTCACATGCAATCCAGGAGACTGCTGAGAAAGAAGGATTTTCGGTGGTGAGAGAGCTTGGAGGTCATGGAGTTGGACTCAAGCTGCATGAGGAGCCTTTTGTACCGAATTATGGACCTCCTGGCAGAGGTCCACTGCTAAAAAGGGGTATGACACTCGCACTTGAGCCCATGGTGAACATGGGTCAACCGCATGTAAAGACAAAGAAGGATGGCTGGACCGTTGTGACTAAGGACGGCTCACTTTCTGCCCATTTTGAACATACAATTGCGATACTTGACAACGGGCCAGAAATCCTTACAAAAATATAACCTGAAGGAAAGCCATGGCAAAGAAGAAGAATGTTATAAGAGTTGAAGGAACGGTAAAAGAGGTTTTGCCCAACGCGATGTTTCGCGTTGAGCTGGAGAATGGTCATGTTATTCTTGCGCATGTATCCGGGAAGATGAGAATGCACTTTATCCGAATACTGCCAGGCGACCGGGTAACAGTCGAACTCTCCCCCTACGACCTGACAAGAGGAAGGATAGTTTATAGGTATAAGTGATGTTATTTGAGGTTTAAAAAGGAGGGGCGGGCATTCCCCTTCGGGGAATGCCCGCCCCTCCCTTTTAAACTTTTTAATATTCCCTACTTCAGCACACCTTTTTCCTTGTAGAATTTCTCTGCACCGGGATGAAGAGGAATTGACATTCCCTCAAGCGCTGTCTCAAGTGTGATGGATTTTGCCCTCGCATGAGCCTTGTGGAGTAGATCAAGGTGATCAAACAGGACTGTGAGGAATTTGTAAACATCTCCCTCAGGCAGTCCCTTTCTCGCAACAAGAAGTGCCTTCACTGCGACTGTGGGCACAGGCTCATCTACACCCTTGTAAACACCCGGTTTGATCTCATCTTTTGCATAAAATGGGTATTTTGCCTTGAGTTTCTTGTAGTGAGCATCATCAATGGGAACAATTGTTATCGGGGTTATAATTGAAACATCCATAATAGCTGCAGCTCCCTGACCCACAGTGAAGAATGCTGCATCAATCCTTCCATCTTTCAGGAAGTCTGCAGCCTCAGATGCCTTGAGTCTCTCGGCTTTGATGTCGTTAAATGAAAGACCATAGACTCCAAGGATCTGACGGGCGTTAGCCTCTGTACCACTGCCCAGAGGACCAACTGCCACCTTCTTACCCTTGAGATCTGCAGGTGATTTGATTCCAGCGTCCTTCCTTGCTACAATATGGACTGTCTCCTTGTGAAGAGCAAGGACGCCCCTCATGTTTTTAGCTGGTTTCTCCTTTTTAAATACCTCCGTGCCAGTGTATGCATAGTAGGCTATGTCATTCTGAAGAATTGCCATGTCAACTTCTTTGTCTCTGATTAGTCTTGCGTTTGCAACAGATGCACCTGAAGACTCTACAGTGAGTTTGAAATCAGGTGCATATAGATACATGATACGGGACATAGCCCCAGCAAGGGGGTAATAGACACCGGTCACCCATCCTGCACCAAGGGTGATGAACTTCTTCTTAGCCTGGACCTGACCAACGCCCAGGACAGTTGCCAGTATTACAGCAAGTCCTACGAGCCTCCTCATACTTTACCTCCTTTTTTTAATTTCAGTGTCTAAAATCAAGCATTAAAGCACAAACTGTCAATACCCGAACCTTTTATAATTCGGGTTTTAACCCCTGATTCGATTATTCTAAGGCAGGTTGATTCCTATGTCTATACCTGCCCTAATTCCCTTCGTCGATTCAAAAATACCCCTATAAAAAGCCACTCCTGCATCCATGCTGAGCTTAAATAGTCTCAATCCCATTCCTGTTGTATAGAAATTCCCCCTGTTCGTTATTGCTACTCCAAACCTCACAGGTAAAAACGGGATGTACCTCAGTTCAGTGGCAAGTCCAAGCTTCTTTTCGCTGTACAGATCACCTGAACTATAGGAAAAATCGCCAAAAAACCTGATCTTATCATGAAATATTCTACGACCGAGTCCTATACGAAATTCCGTCGGTAATTTTGAGTAAAAAGGTTCTACCGGCTCGCTCCAGCTCGAGTCAGTGATTATTGTGTCCGGGTTGTCAATCAAATCACCCACAGTGAAAGAGTCCGAATGCGCTACGAAGAGTATGGCAGAATCTGCATCCGTCCACCTTATCTTCGCTCCAAGATTCAAAAGGCTGAGCCCGAAACTCCACTTTTCGGTTTCAAAACCTATCCCAACATCCACTCCCATACCCGATCCACCCATTGATGCCAGGATTCTGCCATTTCCATCGAGATAAATATAATTTGTATCCACACTTAATGTCAGATTCAGCCTATCCACATTAGCATAAGCTATTCCCCTGATTGCCTTCAGTCCAATTCCAAAGAAAAATTTTCTCAAAGGATCCAGCTGCATCGTATTGAAGCTTTTACTGAAAGCAAGGTCAAGTGCCACATATGCAGTACCATAATTTGTGAGGTTCTTAAATTGATAAGTTTTTCCAAGCTGGTTCCCGTTTAAAATCAGGTCAAAAATTTCTCTGTGGATATTGGCGTCTATATCAACAAATCCTTCAAGGGCAATAGCGAATCCAGAAGTTTTAAACCCGAAAATTGCGACCTCGCCCCTTCCGACTATGTTGAGCGACTTTAAGCCGATCTGATAAAGGAGGTGCCTCTTGTCATAAAAGTTAAGGACTTTCCCCTCCTGAAAGTAGTTGTTGACATCTTTAACTGAAAATGCACTATTACCTGCAAAAATACCGGCGTAGAGGAAATTGAAACATGTACCGCGTGCCTTTGAATAGGAGAGCATTGCAGGGTTGTAATAGCCTGATTGCGGACCTGCATCCTCTCCTGTTAATGCACCCGCAAGTCCTATTCCGCGAGCATTGTATCCAAAAAATGCAATCAGCGTCAAAATCAACCCCATCATAACTTATTCTCCCATTCTGATTGTTATTTCGCCGTAAACATCGATTTTTATGTAGTCCGAGATTCGAATTGCAACAGTATCAGTGGATGGGATGAAGATATTTACCCAGGATGTTTGCTGATCCGCACCAAAGATAAGTGCTTCATCGTGGGTTAAGCTCAAAACAAGCGTCGTATCTTTTTCTCCCGTTGCCAGTCCCGTGGCATCATGAGGTGCTGCTGGTATAGTAAAATCCCTTATCAGTGTGTCTCCTGCATCGGAATACATGGTGAGTCTTGCATCGAATCCAACCGGAATCCTGTTTCTCAATCTGATGTACAGACTGCCTCTATCAAATCGATCCAGGACATCCTCATCAACCTGGATAGAATCAATTGAGGTGTCAGAAACAATAGTGTCTGGCCTCAGCAAGATCATAAATGGCACATTAAGCGTAAATGTTCCCGTGATATAATCGTCTCGATAAACAGAACCTCTACCGTCAATGACCACATCACCGTTAATCACAACTTCTTGCGGAACAACGCTAAACACACGGGATAAATCAAGCATAATAGGAGTCGTTACAGGATCGTTGTGTCTCCCTGCATTTACCTGAATCTCAAATGTGTCCACAACCGTGTCTTCTGCACCAATATTTGTTACATAAAGCTTTATAAGCGGGGCAAAATTCATGGTCTGCCTGAGCTCTCCTGTGAGAAACACCCTGACCAGCTGAAAATTAATGGTGTCTGGAAGATCAAGAGTCGTGTCTATTTCCGGTATTTCACGGTAAACGGAATCAAATCTCCCCGCCACATATCTTAGGGCAACATCTTCGATTGAGACATACACTTCAACTGAATCATAACCCCTAATTTCAACCCATTGAGAGTCAATTGTTGAGCCCACAGCAAATGAGATTCCAGAATCCCCTATTGTAAGCATCCTGTTGGCAAGGTTTACAAAAATCGTTGTGGTTGAATCCGGAAGTATGTTTAAAGTTGTGTCAAAAGGTGCCCCGTCGGTTAGCAGATTGTCACTCGTTACATCAATTGACATGGAGATATTTAGAGGATTGTAAACATCAATGCACAACATGCCAGAATCGAGAACAATTGTATCAATTGCACCTTCTTCGAAGTCCATGGTGATCCCAAAAGTATCTGTAATAGAAAATCCTGGAAATAGAGCCCGGGCACTGTCAACAACAATTGAATCTACGATAATTTGCACAAAAAAGTTATTCCTCGGAGAAACATAAACACTATCCCCTCCGGGCACACCCATGTATTCAACAAGTCTGATCGTGTTTGTTGTGTAAACATGGGATAACTCGAGTGTCGTATCTATGTATTCATACGGTGTTATGCTGTCAATTTCTCCGTGGAAGATCAAAGTCGTGTCACCATAATCTCCGATGCTGTAAACCCAGACCCTGTAAGGAGAAATGGTGATAGGGAAGTTATTTTCAAAATGAATTGTAATAGAAGCGTAGGAGATGCTTGCCCAATCAAGTTTTGACAATGTGTCCGTGGTGTCAGTTACCGTATCAGGCAGTATTGTTGGAAGATATATCCGAACTGAGTCGTGCAGATGGTTATTGATTGTGTCCCGGATGGAATCTGGAAGAGGAAAGTCATTCCAGTCTATTCGGATACCTCCTGTATTCAGGTCTCTCACAACGAGTTTACCAAATCCGACCCTCACCGTTGTATCACGATTATCCACCCTGATACTTTCAGCCGGGAATATCGTGTCTATATCCGTTGAGACATTAAATGTGAGTATGGAATCAGGACCTATCACTATGTGTGTCGTGTCGTCAAGAAGGTCTTCAATTCTCACCGTGTCGTGGAGGATTGGGAACCTATAAGTCGAATACCAATCCGGTATTCCCGGCTTCTTTATACATGATGTCAAAAGAACTATCACTCCAAGGAGTAATAATCGCTTCATGATGTAACAATTATAAAAACTTTCACCGCATAATTACAAGTAATACATTTCTCCGGCACTTCTGTTAATGTGCTATTCGGTGCCTGTTTTCTTCAGGTTACAATACTCTGATCGATTAACTCCCTTTGTGTGGCACGGAAATTGTAGATTTTAAGCTTCTTAAAGGATGTTAGCTCCCGAGTCAGCTCGTTGTTCTCGACTATTTCAAATCTTCTCCTTCCTCTTTTAATACCATCGTACATTATAGAAAGAATAAGCGCGTGAAGCGGCTTTGCTTCTTCCGCGTTTTTGTCGTAGCCGTAAAGATAAAGGTAATAAGTATCGTCGTAGTCAAAAACAGCAGCTGAGGCGATCCGCCATCCGTCAGACCGAACTATGAAGAGCTTGATCCAGCCTTCCCTTGCAAAAAGCATAAAGACTTCGCGTAGAAAAGCCTCCTTGCCCGGTGTGGTTAATCTATCACTTGCTACAAATTTTACAAGTCTCCAGAAACTTCCGAAATGCTCATCAACATCTCCAATACTGTCAAAAATTTCAATGTTGTAGTCCCCTCGTTCCATTTTCTTGTACACCGATTGCATCTTTTTCCAAGCTTTTCCCCTGCCACGATAGAGTATTTCTTCCATCGATTCGGGTAATTCAATGTAGTGTGATTCCCCCCTGATAGTTTTTGTATGCTCCATGTTAAAGTTCTCCACCACCTGCTCAAGTGTCCAGATAGATGGTGAGCTCTCTTTCAATCCCTTTAAGCTTATGTAAAATGTGTCTTCTTCTGCTTTGATGAGTCTGAGAGCAGAGACCAGTGCCTCCTTTCTTATTTTCTGTGAGACGATTAGATCCACATAGGGCGTCAAAGAAGCATGAGGTGTAAATCCCAGTGATTTTCCTTCTTCTGTATTTCTGATAATAAACGGGAAAATCCCGATGAGTTTTCCAAAATCGTCCCGTACAAGGGCAACTGTAAGCTTCTCATCAATTACAAAGTATTCGAATGACATAGCCATCCAGTGTGGTGTAAGAAAAGGATGCTTATCCGGGAGTTCTTCAAGTATTTTCATCCAGTCATCCTTTAAACCCCAGATCATTCCAGGGTCATGTATAAGTTCAACCCTCATAATTACCCCCTTTCTAAAAGTTTCCGAGATCTATCTCTTTGTACTCTTTCAATTTTTCAAAGACGATCTTTTTGTATTCTTCAAGCTTTTCAGGTGATCTCGCCTCGAATCTGAGAACAAGAACCGGCTGTGTGTTTGAAGCCCTGACAAGGGCAAATCCATCTTCAAACTGTATCCTGGCACCATCTATATCTATTACCCTGTAATGTTTTTTGAAATACTCAACGAGCTCAGAGACTATCTCAAATTTCCTGTCATCAGGACATCCTACCCTTATCTCCGGGGTCCCGTAAAAGAAAGGAATTTCTGAGATGAGTTCTGAAAGTTTTTTCCCTTCTTTTGAAATTATCTCAAGAAGTCTGAGTGTTGCGTAGATGGCGTCATCATAACCGTAGTATCTATCGTTGAAGAAAATATGGCCAGACATTTCTCCAGCGAGTGGGGCATTGAGCTCCCTGAGTTTTGCCTTTAGTAGCGAGTGCCCGGTTTTCCACATGACTGGCTTTCCACCGTGTTTTTCAATGAATTCGACCAGACCCTGAGAACATTTCACATCGAACACTATCGGGGCACCGGGAAATTCCTTAAGCACATGTTTCGCAAATATCCCGAGTAATCTATCTCCAAAAATTATTTCTCCCCTTTCATCAATCGCCCCGATCCTGTCAGCATCGCCGTCTATGCCTATTCCAAGCTCGAGGTTTTTCTCCACAACCATATTCATCAAGTCTTTCATATACTTCACGACTGTTGGATCCGGTATATGGTTTGGAAAATCTCCGTCCGGCTCAAGATACAAGCCATGATACTTTACAGGAAGTTCCGAAAAGATCTCTTGAAACACAGGACCAGCGACTCCATTTCCCGTATCAAGGCCAAGTTCGATTTCCCGCTCGATCTTGATGTCCTTTAACAGTGTTTCGATATATTGTCCCATAATGGGCTGATTTATCCTCTTACCTCTCTCACTGGTTTTTAAGTACTCTTCCTTCTCTATCAACTCTCTTAGCTTTTGAATTTGCTCGCCAAAAAAACTGTCTTTCCCGATGTTGATTTTAAATCCATTGTATTCCCTCGGATTGTGAGAGGCAGTAACCTCAATCCCTCCGTGGACTGGCAGGGTAAATGTGGAAAAGTACATCACGGGAGTTGGGACGGTCCCGAGATCGAGTACCTCGATTCCCACCGATGTCAAACCATCAATGAGTGCATCTTTGAGCTCAGGAGATGACTTCCTTACATCGTTACCCACAGACAGTCTTTTCCCACCCTTCTCCCTGATAATTGTGCCATAGCCTTTGCCAAGGTGAAAGGCAAACTCAGGCGTTATATCCGTACCAACGATCCCTCTAATATCGTACATTCTGAAAATTTGGGGATTAACTTTCATCTCTAACCTCCTTTCAGGTGAAGTTGTGACAGTCTTTTCCCAAAATAGTATCCAATCATGGCTCCCAGAACACAATCAGACAGCCAGTGCCTGTTTTTGTAAACCCTTGCAATTGCCGTTGAGGACGCAAGGGCATAGCTCCCATACTTTATGATTTTATTTTCCCCATAATAGTTTGCAAGCACGGTCAGCCAGGCAAAGGCGATTGTTGTGTGCCCTGAAGGTAGTGCCTGGTACTCATCGTCAAATCCTGGTGGGTTAAATTTGTAAGGAGATGAGGATTTTGATGGTCTTGCTCTCCCTATGGTTATTTTAAATAAAACACTTGTAAATCCTGCAAGGACAGCGCTTTCAAATGCCGTGTAGGAAAAGTCTTTAAACTTCTGGTCACCAATAGACCTTGTTGCGAGAAATAAAAGTCCAAGACCTGCAAGCGCCATTTTTCCACCAAGCTCATTGGTAAGGTTTAAGTAACTCTCATATCTCAGATTATCCTGAATGAAGGTTTGTACTGGCTTGTCGAGTGCGAATGCTGTGATAAAGGGGATGGAGCCTGTCAGGATGACCCTTTTTGCGAGCTCAGGATCTTTAAGTTCTCGAAGGTCTGTTTTGAGTCCCGGGAGTGAAAACAGGAAGGTTAAAATAAGTATGATGTTCATACTTTTTAGATTATACCCTGATGGTAATTCAAAGACAAGGATTGTAAAAGGATCGTTCGAAAAATTTTTTCCGATGATCATTTTCCTTTTTACTCTGCGGAAAAACCTCTATATCTCTCCCTCCTTGCGAGAAGGTTGAGCTTCAGTTTCCCATTCGTCTTGGGGAAATCCACCTGAAACCTTTGCTCCCGATTTGCAGGAGGGATTAATCGCAAATCCCCTCCCGGTATGCGGAAGGATTCACACCTCCTCCTTTGCGAGAGGAGATCACCTACATCAACCTCCCGCTTGCAAGAGGGGCACTCCTGCCTCCCGTCGTACGGAAGAGGCACTCCCAACTCTTCTTCACCTGTGAGGGAGGTCACACTCAGCTCCCCTCCCGCCTTGCGGGAGGATCACACCTAACCCCTCTCCCACCCTGCGGGAGAGTTACGCCCAACTTCCCTCCCGCTGTACGGAAGAGTCACATCCAACTCCCCTCCCACGTAGTGGGAGGGGATTAAGGGGAGGGCAAAAAGACTACCACCTGCTTTTCCCCGTCAGATCAACTCTTTCTGCCCCCTCCTTAATCCTCCCCCGCGGAGCGGGGGAGGGGTTGTCAGGTGGATTTTCCAACATATTGCAAAGCGGTATGCGGAAAGGGCTACCACCAA
>CAZNDM010000066.1:0-4043 GCA_964571845.1 uncultured bacterium
TCCCCCGAACCTCGAAGAGGTTTGGGGGAGGATAAAGGAGGGGGAAGAAAGAGCGGATTTGACAGGGAAAAGCGGGTGGGGTTTTATTGCCCTCCCCTTAATCCCCTCCCGCAAGCGGGAGGGGGGGTTGTAGGTGACCCCTCCCACTTTGCGGGAGGGGATGTTGTCGGTGAATCCCCGCAAATGAGAGGGGAGGTTGTAGGTGAGTTTTAATGCAGGCAGGAGGGGAAAATAAAGAGAGTAATTCTGCATAGTGACAGGGAAAATGACCACCGGTAAAATATTTTACACACTCCCTCAGCGGTCTGTTGACAAACCTGACTAATTTAGTTAATTATTAACCCCACAAAAATTCCAAAGGAGGAGAGAAATGGAGCTTATTTTTGGTATGCCCACAGAGGAGCAGACATCTGGCAAAAAGGAATTTGATGTGATTATCGTAGGCGCAGGACCTGCAGGACTTTCAGCAGCAATATACGCCTCAAGAGCTGGACTCGATGTCCTTGTCCTCGACAAAGGTGTCGCTGGCGGACTCGTGGGTGAGGACCCGCTGGTCGAAAATTACCTCGGTTTTAAAAGCATAAAGGGAGAGGATCTCGCCAAAAAGTTCAAAGAACACGCGCTGGAATACGCTGAGATCCACGAGGGTGAGGGTGTGGATCAGGTGAGAAAGGAAAACGGAAAGTTTGTCGTTCAGACCTATAAGGGTGAATACACATCTGATGCCCTCATTATTGCAACTGGAACCACTCACAGACATCTCAACATTCCCGGTGAAAGAGAGTATGAAGGAAAAGGTGTCTCTTTCTGCGTGACCTGTGACGGATTTTTATTCAAAGGAAAACCGGTCGCCGTTATCGGAGGCGGTAATTCAGGTGCCATTGCTGCTGTCACACTCAAGGATGTTACAGATAGTGTAACTGTCATCGAATATATGCCCCGATGGATGTGTGAAACTGCTTATCAAAAGAAAATCAGGGAGCTTGGAATTGAATACAGGACAAATTCTGAGGTCGTTGAGATATTCGGTGACGGCAAGAAGGTGCAGGGAATCAGAGTAAAAAACAGGGAGACCGGAGAGATTGAAGAGCTAAAGGTTGACGGTGTGTTCATCTATGTGGGACTCATCCCTCAGAATGAGGTTGCGAAGCAGCTCGGTGTGGAGCTCACTGAAAAGGGATACATTAAAGTTGACAGTACACAGAGAACAAATGTAGAGAGGGTTTATGCAGCAGGAGATATAACAGGTTCACAGGCACAGATAATAGTTGCAGCGGGTCAGGGGGCGATTGCAGCCCTGTCAGCCTATGAGGATCTGAGACTGAAGTAATATGTGGAGTTGGGTTTGATAGTGGGAGGGGGCTTCCCGCGAAGCGGGAAGCCCCCTCCCACTATTGTTGACGATATTTTGAATGTAACTTTAAAATTTCTCCTGTGAATTTCCTGAGTCTTTTAAAATACGCAAGAGAAAGGGGAGCTTCGGATATACACTTAAAGCCAGGAAACCCACCTATTATCCGAGTCTATGGCAAACTCTTCCCTGTTAAAGATTATTCTGAACTCTCCGAAAGCCAGATTGAAAACATCATAGACACAATCCTTCGGCCTGAACAGATGGAAATTCTTGAGAAAAATCTCGCCATTGATGTCGGCTTTTCCGATTCCTATGGAAGGTACAGGGTTAATATCTTCAGACAAAAGGGAAAGTATGCCATTGCATTGAGAATAATTCCTGCAAGGGTAAAATCCATTGAAGAGCTTAATCTGCCTTCTGTGATCAAGAAAATTGCCATGGAAGAACGCGGATTGATCCTCGTAACCGGTGTTGCGGGAACCGGTAAATCCACCACGCTCGCGTCTATGCTGGATTACATCAACAAAAACAAAACTGTGAACATAATCACGATTGAGGATCCAATTGAGTATGAGCTCAAAGAGGACAAAAGTCTCATTTCTCAAAGGGAAGTCGGACTTGATACAAAATCGTTCTTTTCCGGCCTCAAAGAGGCGTTGAGGCAGGATCCAAATGTCATCATGGTGGGAGAGATGAGGGATCTTGAGACAGTTTCAACTGCAATAATGGCCGCTGAGACGGGTCATCTCGTTATGTCCACGCTTCACACACTCGATGCCAAGGAAACAATCAACAGGATAGTTTCTATTTTCCCATCCCATCAGCAGGACATGGTGAGATCACAGCTTGCTTCGGTTCTTAAAGCGGTAATTTCCCAGAGGCTTGTGCCAAGGGCGGACAGGAAAGGGCGGGTTCCAGCAGTTGAAATCATGGTTGTTACTGAAAGGATAAAGGAAATGATTCTTTATCCAGAGAGACTGTCTGAAATTTACGATGCTATTGCCGAGGGTTATCTGCCCTATGGGATGCAAACCTTTGATCAGTCTCTGTTTTATCTTTACAAGCGCGGGCTGATTACAAAAGAAACTGCTCTTGAGTACGCAACACACAGAGAGAGTTTGAGGCTCAGGCTTGAAGGAATCCTTGATTCATCGGATAAAACATGGTTTATTTTTGAAGAATTAGCCCGTAAACACAGAGAAGAAAATTACGGAGGTTATCATGGGAATAGAGGAAAAACTCAAGGAACTTGAGAAACTTCGCGAGCTTGCCAGACTTGGGGGTGGGGAAGAAAGGATCAAAAAGCAACACGAAAAGGGTAAGCTCACGGCTCGCGAAAGGCTTGATTTACTCCTCGACGAGGGATCTTTTCAGGAAATTGACCAGTTTGTTACCCATAGAATCTACGATTTTGGACTTGAAAAGAGGAGAATACTCGGGGATGGTGTTGTTACAGGTTTTGGCACAATCAATGGAAGGCTGGTCTTTGTCTTCTCGCAGGATTTTACAGTTTTTGGAGGAACTCTCTCACTTGCGCATGCAGAGAAGATCAAGAAGATTATGGACATGGCAATGCGTGTGGGGGCACCTGTTATTGGTTTGAACGATTCTGGTGGAGCAAGGATCCAGGAGGGTGTTGGCAGTCTTGCAGGTTATGCGGAGATATTTTTGAGAAATACACTTGCTTCTGGTGTGATACCGCAAATATCCGCAATTCTCGGTCCTTCCGCCGGTGGCGCTGTTTATTCCCCTGCGTTAACCGATTTTATTTTCATGGCAAGGGGGACGAGTTACATGTTCATCACCGGACCTGATGTGGTTAAAAAGACCACTCATGAGGAGGTAACACACGAAGAACTGGGTGGGGCAGATGTTCATGCTGAAAAGTCCGGTGTCGCCCACTTCGTGTATGATACTGAGGAAGAAGTTTTGATGAATATCAGGAAATTGCTCGAATATATACCGCAGAACAACATGGAAGATCCTCCGAGAGTTACTCCCACAGACGATCCTGAGAGGAAGGATCCAGAACTGAGGAAAATTGTGCCCGAGGACTCCAATCAGCCCTATGACATGAAAGAGGTTATATTCAGGGTGGTTGACAACGGAGAATTTTTTGAAGTTCATGAACATTTTGCACCAAATATCATTGTGGGATTTGCACGGATAGATGGAAGACCCGTGGGGATTGTTGCTCAACAACCAATGTTTCTTGCAGGAGCCCTTGACATAAATGCATCTGTCAAAGCGGCAAGGTTTGTGAGGTTCTGTGATGCTTTCAATATCCCGATAATAACTTTTGAGGATGTGCCTGGATTCCTGCCCGGTGTCGCTCAGGAGCATGGAGGGATAATCAAACATGGTGCCAAGTTGCTGTATGCGTATTCAGAAGCAACTGTGCCAAAGATAACGATAATAACAAGAAAATCCTACGGCGGGGCATACTGTGTTCTCGGATCCAAACAGGTCAGGGCTGATATTAACCTTGCCTGGCCCACAGCTGAAATTGCTGTTATGGGACCTGAAGGGGCTGTTGAGATCATTTATAGAAAAGAGCTCAAGGAAGCGGAAGATCCAGAAGCATTGAGAAAGAAGCTTGTTCAGGAATACAGGGAAAAATTTGCAAATCCCTATTATGCGGCTTCTCTGGGATATATTGATGATATCATAGATCCAGCAGACACACGTC
>CAZNDM010000067.1:0-5447 GCA_964571845.1 uncultured bacterium
AATTGTGTCTGGGAACACAGGATGGAGGTGTAAAGAATCATAAAGATATCGACAGAATCTCTCCGTATAGAAAATAAAAGAGGTACACACTACAGAGGGTAAGGACTTGTGAGTGATAGGGAGGAGGTAGCTTTTATGCTCAAGGGAATTTATAGGGCAGGGAGCAGAAGGGAATCTAAGAACACACTTAAGGATTTCAAAATCAAATACAGGTGAAGATATTCAAAAATAGTGAGATCATGGGAGAAAAATTTTGATGGCCTTATGAGGTTTTTGGATTTTCCTCTTAAGACAAGGAGGTTCATTTAAACTACGAACCAACTTGAGAAATTGTTCAAAGAGGTGAAACGCAGGCTTAAAGTAACGGAGACACTACCAGAAGGAGAAAATGCCTATGAGCCACTTTTCCCATCCTTTCTAATCCCAATGAGAGATATTTGATGAGGAGACTTCCGGGTTTCGAGATTGTATTTTCTCAAAGATCCCAATCCATTGCACAGGAGGTGAGATGATGATAAGATATCTCCACAATTAATGAGAAACTATGTTGAACAACCTTTGGGGTGGATTGGTAGTGTGGTTGAAGGAATATCCGTATTGAGAATATGATCGGTGTTTGATTGAAAATTAAATAAAAAATTCGATAACAAAGATAGTTTGAGCTGGCATGGTTTAAAATCTGAAGCTGCACCCTATTTCTTAAAGTCATTCTTGTGGAAGTGAAGGGATCAGAGGAGTTATAATTTTAGCGTAATGAAAGGATATCTTGCGTTTGTATTACATTCTCATTTGCCGTATGTAATAGGGCATGGGCGGTGGCCTCATGGAGCCGAATGGCTCCATGAGGCCACCGCCGAAACTTACATCCCCCTTATCAATATTTTCAACCGGCTGGCATCTGAAGGTATCAGACCAGCTGTTACTATAGGCATCACGCCGGTTCTCCAGGAACAGCTCCGCGATCCCAGGTTCAAAACAGAATTCAAAGATTATGTAAAAAATAAAATTCAATCAGCAGAGGAAGATGCCAAAACCTTTTCGAGACTGGGATTCAGCAATCGTGAAAAAGTCGCACGAATGTGGGTCGATTTCTATTCAAAAACTCTTGAATTTTTCGAGAGTATACAGGGGGATCTGCTTTCTGAATTCAAACGACTTCAGGACGAAGGACTTATTGAAATTATTACATCCGCTGCCACACACGGATACCTGCCTCTTCTTTTAAAGGACGAATCTGTTGAAATACAAATCAAGGTGGGAAAGGAAGCCTATTTCAGGAATCTTGGCAGACAGCCATCGGGGATCTGGCCTCCAGAACTCGCATACAGACCTGCCTACCGCTGGAAACCACCTGTTGGAGATTATCCAGAGTATGATAGAGCCGGTGTGGAGGAGTTTTATCACAAGCATGGTATTCAGTACTTCCTTGTTGATCAGCATCTCCTTAAAGGTGGAAAGGCAATCGGAACATATCTGTCGATATTTGAGGGACTTAAAGCGCTGTGGGAAAGATTTCAAGAAGAGGTCAATGTTATTGCAGAGAGTGAGAGGAAACCTTATAAACCATATCTTGCCGTTTCACCCGGGAGGGATCGGCTTGTTGGATTTTTCACTCGCGATCCTGAATCTGCCCTGCAGGTATGGTCCCGTGACTGGGGATACCCGGGCAATCCCCATTATCTGGAATTTCACAAAAGACATTTCCCTGGTGGACACAAGTACTGGAGGGTAACCGATTCAAAGGCTGATCTGGCGGATAAAGAGGAATATGTGCCGGAAAACACGCTTGGTCCCCTTGAGGAGCAGTCTGATCACTTTGTAAAGATTATTGAAAAAATTGTGCTGGAAAATCAGGGTGATAATAGACCGCCTGTAGTTGTATCACCCTATGACTCTGAGCTTTTTGGACACTGGTGGTTTGAAGGGCCCGAATGGTTGTATCGAGTTATCAAGAAGCTGAACAAAGGAGGGGTTGTCGAGACGATCACACTCGGAGAATACTATGAAAAATATCCACCGGAAGAAGTTGTAACTCTTCCTGAAGGTTCCTGGGGTGAAGGTGGATTTCACTATGTCTGGTTAAATGAAAACACTGAATGGACATGGAAACACATATACGAGATCGAAAGCAGTATTTATCCAATCCTGGATGGGCTAAAGAAGCTCAGGGATGAAACTGCTAAACTCCTCTGGACGCTATTGGTTCGTCAACTTCTTCTCCTTCAATCATCAGACTGGCAATTTTTGATAACAACATGGTCTGCAAGAGATTATGCAGAGGAAAGATTTCTTCTACACTACGAAGACATTAAATCTCTAATGAGGATCGCAGAGGAATATCTATCAAGTGGTGTTTTGAAAGGGGAAGAATTTTTAAAGAAGTTAGATGCGCGTGCCCCACTCTTTCGCGAAGTCCTTGAGAAATTGTATCAGGAGTAAACTTCTTCGTAAGGCTTTTTGAGAGCCTCTTTCTGAAGCTCAATGAGCTGTTTGATACCTTTCCACGCGAGTTCTACCATGTGGTTAAGATCCTCAACTGAAAATGGTTTTTTCTCAGCTGTTCCCTGAATTTCAACGATTTTTTTACTTTCGGTCATAGCGACATTTAGATCTACTTCAGCCTGAAAGTCTTCCTCATAGGTTATATCAAGAAGGAAATCGTTGCCCACTTTCCCAACTGATATAGCGGCGATGAATTCCTTGATGGGATTTTCTTTTATTAGTCCGTTTCTCAACATAAACTGTATAGCATCATAAAGGGCGCAGAAGCCAGCTGTTATGGACGCAGTTCGTGTGCCACCATCAGCCTGGAGTACATCACAGTCAATAATAATGGAGTAATCTTTCATTTTCGAGAGATCGAGAACCCCTCTCAACGCCCTACCAATCATCCTGGAGATTTCGATGGACCTTGCATCGTATCTACCTGACCTTCCTTCTCTTATATTGCGTCTCTGTGTGGATCTTGGAAGCAGGGCATATTCAGCTGAAAGCCATCCCTCACCTGTACCTTTCACAAATGACGGCACCCTGTCCTGTACAGTAGCTGTGCAAAGAACCTTTGTATTTCCGATTTCAAAAAGGACAGAACCCTCAGGGTTTCTCAGATAGCCCCTATGAATTTTCACAGGACGAATAGATTCTTTGTCCCTCCACTTGACTTCCATCACATTTCCTCCGGTGCGTTGACACCGATGAGATTCAGACCAATTTTTATGACATTCTGGACTGCCCTGACAAATTGCAATCTTGCGGCACTCAATCCGGGATTCTTTGGATCAGCAACGGTATGTTTCTGATAGTAATTGTGGAATTTTTCTGCGATGCCTGTAAGGTAATAAGTTATCGGGTGAGGTTCTATCTTTTCTGAAATTTCTTCGAGAACATCCGGAAAAAAGAGGATTTCCCGCATCAGGCTTCTCTCTTCGGGTGCCGTAAGCAAAGATAGGTCAGCACCTTCGTGGGAGAGTCCTTTCTCTTTTGCCTTTTTGAAGATACTCGAAATCCGTGCATGAGCATATTGGACATAGTAAACAGGGTTTTTAGTCGAGATCTCCTTTGCAAGATCAATGTCAAAGTCAAGATGTGAGGAATAAGACCTGAGGAGGAAGAAAAATCTTGCAGCGTCAACATTAACCTCATCGAGGAGTTCATCCAGTGTGTAAAGCTCTCCTTTTCTTTTTGACATCCTGACTTTTTTCCCACCTTTAATAATGTTAACCTGCTGGATGATTTTTACATCAAAGCGGTTGTCATTCAATCCGAGAGCCTTGAGACCTGCCTTCATTCGAGGTATGTATCCATGGTGGTCAGGTCCCCAGAAATCAACGACCTTCTGGAATCCTCTATCGAATTTATACATGTGGTAAGCAAGATCGAAGAAGAAATATGTGGGTTCACCATTGCTCCGGACAAGAACGCGATCCTTTTCATCAATACCACCTATATCTGTTGTTTTGAGGTAAACTGCGCCATCTTTTTCGTAAATAAGATTAAGCTCCTTAAGTTTTCTCGTGAGGAGATCGGGATACTTTGACTTTCTAATGAACGATTCGCGGGTGATCACATCGAATTTCACCCTGAATCTTTCGAGGGTTTTCATCTGATCGGAAAGGATCATGTCAACTATTTTCTTTTCAATTTCGTCATCGTCCCTGATCCCTGCCGATTTCAACTTTTCAGCATAGGAGATGAGGTAATCGCCACCATAACCGTCCTGGGGAAGATCCGATCTCAACCCCATACGCCATTTAACAGATTCTCTAAGTGCCCTGATCTGGCCACCTGCGTCGTTTACATAGTACTCTGACCATGCGTCGTAACCACAGTAGCGCATGATGTGGCGAAGTGAATCTCCCACAGCAGCGGCTCTTGCGTTTACCACATTGAGCGGACCTGTTGGATTGGCAGATACAAACTCGAGGTTTATCTTCAACCCTTTGCCGGCATTGCATTTACCGTATTCCGGAGAGACAGCACTTTCAACAACTTGCTGAAGGAATTTTCGGCTAAAAGTTATATTTACAAACCCTTTCACAACATCAACCGACTCAATCTCATCTGCAAATCTGGTTTTCAATGCTTCAGCCAGTTTTGATGCAATATCCGTTGGGCTCTTTTTCAGTTGTTTTGCAAGCTGGAAAGGAGATGTTATACTGTAATCGCCAAATTTCTCGTCTTTTGTGGCGGATATAACAGGGGTATGATCAACGCCAAACTCATTTTGGACAAAGTCTTTAAGAAATTCACTGATTCTGCTCTTTATCTCGCTCATTTTGGTCTCCTATGGTAAAGGATGGTGCGTCAGCCCAGATGAATTCGAGGCTGTAATACTCCCGTGCCTCACGGGTCATGATGTGGACTACAATGTCCATAAAGTCGAGAAGGACCCATCTCCCGGTTTCGTAGCCTTCAACATGATGGAGTTTTATTTCACTGGATAGGTGTTCCTCTATGTGATCACTAATTGCCTGCAAATGTTCTTTTGTGTGTCCTGTAATAATTACAAAGTATTCGGCTATTGAAGGTGATACAGCGCCGATTTTTAGAACCGTGATATCCTCGCCTTTCTTATCGAGGGCAAGTTTACCAGCCCGGGTAGCAAGCTCCAGCAGTTTGTCCTTATTTGCCATTTCTATCTTTCCATCTAACGAGGGTCCAGTCAACATACTCCTTGGTGCCTTCAAGGTCAAGGAGCAGTCTTTTTTCTTCGTCGCTGCCTTCTTTTAAAATCTCCGCAAATTTTATAAGGATTTCGAGCTCCTGCTCATCCATATCCTGAATAAGTTCAATCAGTCTCTCTATGGATCCCATGGATGCCCTCCAGAGTTTATTTAAGGTCAAAACAATATCGTTTTTACATGTTAATGTCAAGATTCACCAAAGGGTGTTTGAAGAAATCCCCCTGGAATAAAAAGGTATGCAATTTTTTAACTTCCTTCCCCAGA